>DATMMJ010000550.1:0-2970 GCA_035569795.1 Puia sp.
ATAAATTTAAGCTCGACAGAATAGATGAAGGAATGAACCGCATAAAGCTTAATCTGACAAAGGGAGACAACGAATTAATTTTTCTTACTGAAGGCGACAGTTATATTTTTGGAAATGGGACAGGTTACAATTCCCTCGGAAGGCTACAGCATCAGAATTGGGGTTTTATTGCATCTATAGAAAAAGTGCATTAGTTACGAATAACCATTTTAAACACTATAGGTATTGGATATTTATTCTTTCCAAAACTCTTCAATCAGGTTATTGCGAACAAAATGTTCGCTTTCGAACAATATTTACATTTAAAATCTCACTAATCATTTGATCCCGTTCCTTTTACGCCTGGCATTCGGCTTGAACCCTCCAGGACAAACTGAGGAATATGGATACAGTTCTTTCTGAACATGTCATTCTGAAAAGGAAGCGAAAGATTATCATTTCGATTCTCGCACCGATGTTTGTTTTACTAACAGCCATCTGGTTCGTGCGCTTTTCTTTTAAATCCTCCATAAATAAATCTGCGATCACGACAGCAGTTGTCGAAAAGGGAAATATTGAAAATACCATCAATGCCTCCGGAGAAGTATTGCCGGAATTTGAAGAAACAATCACAAGCCCGATTACCGCTTCCATTCAAAAAGTCATCAAGGATGCAGGCAGTAAAGTACAAGCCGGAGAATCCATTCTTACCCTTGATAAAACCGCTTCCCAGACAGAATATAAAAAATTGAAATTTCAATTAGAAACAAAACGCAACGACATAAAAAAATTGAAACTTCAACTGGATAAAAGTTTTTATGATATCAAATCAAACAATGATATCAAACAACTTAAAATCAATAGCCTCACAGCTGATGTAGAAAATGCAAAACGGTTATTAAATGCAGGTGGTGGAACAAGAGAAAGTGTAGAACAGGCAGAATTAAATTTAAAGGTTGCAAAATTAGAAAAGCAGCAATTAGAGAATGAAATAAAAAGCAAACAGCAAACCATGGAAGTGGAGATGAAGGAAGCGGAAATTGCGGCAGACATTCAGGAAAATGACCAGAAAGAGCTGGAACGCAAACTACAACTGGCGAATATTGTTGCCAGTCGCTCAGGCGTAGTTACCTGGGTTAATAAAAATATTGGCTCTACAATAAGGGAAGGTGAATCACTTGTACGCATAGCAGATCTGGGAAGTTTTAAAGTAAAAGGAAGCCTTTCTGATAATTATATAGACCAGCTGTATAATGGTATGACCGCCATCATTCGCATTAATGAGACGAAAATGCGGGGGAAGGTTGCAAATATTTATCCTTCCGTGCAAAATGGTATTGTATCATTTGAAATAGCATTGGATGAGCTGAATAACAAATTGTTCCGTCCGAATATGAAAGTGGATGTATTTCTGGTTACCTCAACACATAATAATGTATTGCGGGTTTCTAATGGTGCGGCTTTCAAAGGTTCATCCATTCAGGATGTTTTTATTCTACAAAATGGAAAAGCAGAACGGAGGACAGTTCACATTGGCATGACCAATTTCGATTTTGTAGAGATAAAAGATAACCTGCAGCCGGGGGATGTGATCATTACATCAGACATGAGCGAATTTAAGAACGCAAAGGAAATTACCATAACGAATTAGCCTTTTGAAATCAGCATTGCGATGAAACTATCACTCTCTTTTATTATTCTTTTATTGAGCTGCAAATTACTTGCACAAAATAATGATACGCTTATACTAACTCTTCAAGAGGTTGTTCAAATGGCAAAAGAAAAATCAATCGCGTCAAAACAGGCAATCACCACTAAGGAAACAAAATATTGGCAATGGAGAACTTACCGGTCAAACTATGAACCACAACTTTCGTTAAATGGTGCATTGCCAGCTTATACAAAAACCTTTAATCAGGTTATACAACCAAATGGCACAATCCTTTTTCAACCTGTTCACTTTGACAATTCAGCGCTTAACCTTTCTTTCAGTCAAAGCATCGCCGCAACGGGAGGAACCATTTATGGCACCACCCAGCTGCAACGCTACACAGATTTCGACCAGAAAAATACTTTATACAATGCTTTACCTTATGGAATTGGTTATACGCAACCGCTATGGCAATACAATGCTTTGAAATGGGATAATAAAATCGAACCTTTAAAATTCAATGAAAGCAAGCAGGCTTATATAGAATCTATGGAACAGGTTTCCATTAATGCGTCCGGGTATTTCTTTGATCTATTGATCGCGCAGGTTAATCTTAAGATAGCGGAGACCAATCTGACCAATACTTTAAATATTCAACGAATTGCAAATGAAAAATTAGTACTCGGTAAAATATCGAAAAATGAAATCTTACAATTGCAACTGGAACAATTGAAGGCGAGAAAAGCAGCCGGTATCGCAAAACGTGATATGGAGATTGCAACATTGAACCTTCGTTCTTATACCGGGTTGTCAAGTTTAGATAAGATTTCACTTGAGTTACCCGCTGCCACAATCAACATGAGTGTTGAAACAGAAAAGGTATTATCTGAAGCTTATGCAAACCGTTCGGATGCAATTGCCTTTATACGACTTGCTGCAGAAGCAAAAAGAGATGTGGCCAAAGCCAGGGGAGATAATGGATTGAACGCTACTTTAACTGCAAATTTAGGATATTCCAAAAGCGCCCCCTCCATCGAATATGTCTATCAGAACCCGGAGAATCAGCAATTACTGCAAATGAGTTTTAATATTCCAATACTTGACTGGGGCAGGGCAAAAGCGAGAATAAAAACGGCCCAGGCAAACCAGCAACTCACAGAATATACGATTGAGCAGAACAAACAAGTATTCGTTCAGCAGATTGTAACCCAGGTTACCTTATTTGAAATGATGAAAAATCAGTTAGTGCTTACTGCGGAAGCAGATAGTATTGCAAGTGAGAAATATCAGATTGCGAAAGACAGATATATTCTAGGCAACTTAAGTATTACTGATTTAAG
>DATMMJ010000551.1:0-4170 GCA_035569795.1 Puia sp.
TCATCGAAAAGTCTGTTCGGAAATAATCGGGGATGCGATATTGGTTTCTATCAGAATACAAGACTCTTTCTGATCCTGCGAGGTAATAAATTGCCACAGGCAAAGTAATGGGCCTTCCGGTGCTGTAATTAACGTCTAAGGAAATACTGAAGCGGTGTGAAAACTTATAGTTGCCAATAAAATTCAGATTGCTTGGCCTGTCGAAATTTGCGGGATAATAATTGCCGTTGTTGATTGTTTGTGCTGCCAGTGGATCGTCCAGTTGCAGTAAAGTGCGGGAATAAGTGTAGCTGACCCAGCCGTTGAGCTTACCAGACAATTTTTTTATCAATAACTCCGCGCCATACGCCTTCCCTCTTGTGGTCACCACCTCTGTTTCAATATGCGGGTTCATTGTCAGCTCGGCGCCACTTTTATAATCTAGATAATCGTGTATGTGTTTATAATAGATTTCGATGGATGTTTCTATCAGGTTCGATCTGAAATTGTGATAAAAACCCAAGGAGTACTGGTCACCGGTTTGTGGCTTAATGTTGGGGTCACTCAATTTCCATATATCTGTAGGAGAAATAGAAGTAGTGTTGGATATAACATGGATATATTGCCTTAATGTATTATAACTTGCCTTGATAGAAGCGTTCTCTGAGAGCGCGTATCTGGCGCTGACCCTATATTCGGGACCCTGATAGGTATTGATCACCTTTCCTTTTGCATAAGAAATAGTATCAATGGTATTGAGCACTTCCCTTGGAAGGCCGGGTGAGTAGCCATAGACATCGTGAGGGCCAAGATAATTATACAGAGAATACCTAATGCCTCCGTTTACCGAAAGCCTGGGAGTGATAGTGAATTTATCTCCAAGATACACTGCGCTTTCCAAAGCCTGCTCAGCTTGCAGGATCGAAGGTGAGACGAGTGATTGGGCTCCGTCCGGCAAAAAAGACCCCGGGTGCAGTTTATACAGCAGGCTGCTTATCCCAAAGTCAACGAAATGACTGGAACTAAGAGCATAGCTAAAATCTGCTTTCAGGTTAATTTGGGTAATGTCGAAAGCATACTGGTAGGCATTGACAGAATTAGATTTGCTTGAAATGGAATAATGGTAACGGTCAAGCCCACCTGTGAGTGTGCCATAGACCTTATTATTGAAAATATGTTTCCATGTAATGTTCGCATTTTCATTGCTGTATTTGTACAGGGTATCGCTATTCAGCCTGAACTGGTCGTTGCTCTTGTAGCCCATTACGAATAAGCTGTTCTTGGGGTTAAAATCATGGCTGATGTTCAGATTAAGGTCATAGAAAGACGCGCTGCTATTATTGAATTCGGTGTTAGGCACTTGCTTCAGCAGCCAGTCAGAATAAGTCGTTCTCCCCCCGATCAGAAAGGAGGTTTTTCCACTGTCAATGGGTCCTTCAAGCTCTAGTCTTGTTGTCAAAGGGCTTATGCCACCGGAACCTGAGAACTTCTTTTTATTGCCATCTCGTGCAGTAATATCAAGAACTGAAGAAAGCCTGCCACCATATTTTTCGGGTATATTGCTTTTGTATAATTCCACATCTTTAACAACGTCGGGATTGAATGCAGAAAAAAAACCGAACAGATGAGAAGGGTTATAGATAGTTGCATTATTAAAAAGAATTAGGTTCTCATCCGAGGAACCACCACGCACATTGAACCCTGTGCTGGCTTCACCAACTGAAGTCACGCCCGGCAAAGCAAGTACAGTCCTCAGGACATCTGCTTCACCGAGCACCATCGGTATTTGTTTTATCAGTTTAATGTTTAATCTGTCCACGCCCATCTGCAGGCCTTTGATATTCGACAATTTTTCTGCTGTCACGATTACTGCCTTTAGGCTGGGCACAAATTCCTGCAGCTCTATATTTAATTTTCCATCGGAATAGAGCATTACTTGGCGTTTGGTTTCTCTCATGCCAATGCTTGTAATTTTGATTGTATGTCTTCCATGAGGGAGGTTGAATGAATAGTATCCAAACTGATCTGTGACCACTCCGATTGGAGGGTTGTCAATATAAAGTGCAGCTCCGGTCAATGCTTCGCCCGTTTTACTGTCGCGCACATACCCCGCAATGGTGCCATTGCCCTTCTTTACAGTATAGGTTTTTGTACCTATCTCGAATAATTTGTTCTCCAGCGACGATTTGATTTTTTCATTTTGATTTTCTTCCCCAAAATCCGCAAGTTCGGCTCCGGCATTTTTCGATGAATCATTTTGGCTTTTTTTTCTGTCAAAAAAACCCTGCGGGAGGCTGGTTGCAATTTTATATTTTTTGGCGATATACACATTGTTTTGCTGATCTACGGCATATTGAAATTCCGTTTCTCTGAATACAGAATCCAAAACAACCTTCAGAGGTTCATTTTGTACATTGATGCTTATGTAAAAACTGTCTAGTTGCGCAGGGTTGTAATAAAAATGATAAGAGGACTGGGACTCAATCGCAATTGCAAATTGCTCGAAAGTCAATCTTTCGAAATTACCACTAATTAGTTTTTGATTTTGGGTAAACGCTTTTGGTGTATAAAAGAAAATACCTGCCACAATCAGCAGTATGCTATACTTGTTATATCTCATTTTAGTTCGTTAACTGGTCATAATATTGTGCTGCTTTGACTACGGTGTTTTCAGGTTGCTGTCTAAATTTTATTTTATTTTTTCTGAGGTACTTGCGTATTTGTTTGTCTCGGTCATCAAATAATTTAAGTAGGGATTTCCTCGTACCCACCTGGAAATATATATTGTGCTTTTTTACAAAGTAACTGTTATGTTGCAAAAATCGGGAGACAATCTCGTTTCCTATCAGGGGTTCATCTTTAACGGCTTTTGTTCTCTTAACAAGCACCTCTGTCCTGCCATTATAAATTCTATCGTAAAAACCTATTCCCGGTAAAGCCTTTCCCGTGCTATCCGGTACTATCCTGATAAATGTATGTGCAAGCAAAGAAAAATAGCTGATCTTTTCCTTAGCAAGCCGTATGCGAAAATTTTGGTTGTACCTATTGATTATAACATCATCATTCAAAATATCATAAAGCATAGGGACATTGTAATAAAGCGTGCCGTTATAATAAATTGAGGCGTTTTGCATGGCGGCAGTATCAAAATATGGACTCCCGATAATCCTGATATTATACCCACCATATTCGGTGCCAATATAGAGATGGGAATTTACTCCAGTGAAAGCATAGTAAAAGTCAATGCTGTTTTGCAATGCCGTAGCGGAAGAAACACTATCCGGATTACTTTGAGAAAATAAAAGATCGCTGCTTAAAATCGGTAGCATGAAAGTGAACAAAAATAATTTTCTCATTAGTATGGCAGCAAGTTTGATTTGGTTCTGAAGCTGGAAAAAATTTAAATTTAGTAAAGTTTTGCATTGTGTCAACACTATTAAGCAAATAAAACCCTACAACTCTTATTACATAATACGCTACATATTTCAGTAATCTATTATGTAGCGTGTTCATTGCAGTTGATATCTAGCGAGCGAGTTGTTGTCAAATGAGCAATATTTGATTGAAAGCTCAATGGGTTTTATTTTTTGTGAAACAAAATGTTTCATTCTATTTTTGCTCAAGACATTTTGCGGGATGTAGCGCAGCCCGGTAGCGCACTTCGTTCGGGACGAAGGGGCCGCTGGTTCGAATCCAGTCATCCCGACTTTTCTCGGGGCAAACGACGCCAATGGCCCGTAAAACTTGAGTGTTTACGGGCTTTTTTAATTTTTCCCATATCAATTTATTGCAAATAATACCAATAGCCGTGCGAACAACGAGGTGAACAGACTTTTTTTCCGAGGTGAACAGTAATTTTGTTCACCAAATCGAGTTAACTCTTTGCTTTTCACGGATATGTATTTTTTAGCTTCTTATAAAAAATCATAAACACTGATAATTTTTTGATTCATTTTTTGTGTTTTGAGGCTGAGTCGTGCGAACAAAAAGGTGTACAAAATTTAATCACTAAAATTATTTACAATGAAAAATGGTAACACGTTTGGCGTTCATTTTATCCTGCGCCAGGAAAGGGAAGTCAGAGGCAAGTGTCCGATTTATGTAAGAATCGTAGTCAATAAAACCCGCTGTGAGCTTGCACTGAAGTACTGGATACAAAAAGAAGACTGGAATTCAGTCAAAGGTTTTGCA
>DATMMJ010000552.1:0-3404 GCA_035569795.1 Puia sp.
TCCGGTCGCTATGTGATGGTGTTCAATGGCGAGATGTATAATTTCATGGAAGTAAAAAAGAAACTTACGGAATACGCCTTCAGAACTAATGGCGATAGCGAAGTGCTGCTCGCGGCATATGCAAAATGGGGTCCTGATTGCATTCACTATTTCAGGGGCATGTTCGCCTTTGCTATCTGGGACACTCTGGAAAGATCTCTTTTTATCTGCCGGGACAGGATGGGCGTGAAACCATTATACTATTTTATTGATCAGGATACATTTTTATTTTCTTCCGAAATACGTTCCCTTTTAGCAAGTGGATTAATAAAGAGAAAAATCAATAACCAGGCACTTATTGAATATTTCTCTTACCAATCTGTGAGCTACCCCTACTCAATCATTGATGGCGTTATGCAGCTCGAAGCAGGCTCGTGGATGCGCGTAAAAGATGGAGTGATGGAAAAGAAGGTATACTGGGACCTAACGGCCTCAAAAACAGATTTTGATTTCTCCGATATACAAAAAACGCAATCGCGCATAAAAGAATTGATGCTTCAATCTGTTGAAAGAAGACTAGTGAGCGATGTGCCCGTGGGTGCTTTTTTATCTGGTGGCATCGATTCTGCCACAGTGGTTGGCATGATGGCAGAAGTAGCGACAGCTAAGCCAAACACTTTTAATATTTCATTTCAGGAAAAAGAGTTCGATGAATCTCACTATGCCAGTATCATTGCAAAGAAATTTAACACCCAGCACACGCAAATTCTGTTAAAGCCCACTGTTTTTCTGGATGAGCTGCAAAATGCGCTCCATGCTATAGACAGCCCGACCGGAGATGGCATCAATACGTATGTTGTGTCAAAAGCAATTCGCCAACACGGGATAACAGTTGCGCTCTCTGGTGTGGGGGGTGATGAGTTGTTTGCGGGGTATCCCTTGTTTTCCCAGTATCTCAGACTCCAGCAAAAAAGTTGGCTCTGGAAATTGCCATCCGGAATAAAAAGTGTGATGGCATCCATCGCTGGTAGTACCGTCAGCAACGGTAAAATAAACCGGCTGCAGCAACTGATCCGGTTAGATGATTGTTCCATCGAAAATACTTATCCGGTTTTCAGACAAATACTATCACCATGGCTAATCAATCAGGTTACAAAAATAACCGGGAACAACTCATTTATCACTGCGGTACAAGAAGAGCTTATCAGCAAAAAGCAGCGTCTGGATCAGATGGCTTTCCTTAGTCAAATGAGCGCCGCGGAATACCTTGGATACACACAGCATACTTTACTCAAAGACACCGATCAAATGAGCATGGCAGTTTCCCTGGAAGTACGGGAGCCATTTTTTGACCAGGATCTTGTGGAGTTTGTTTTGGCGGTTCCAGATCGACTCAAAAAACCTACCTACCCTAAAAGCCTGCTCGTGGAATCTATAAGACCGCTATTGCCAGAAGAGATTGTCTTCAGAAAAAAACAAGGCTTTTTGTTTCCGTGGAACCTCTGGCTTAAAAATGAATTGCGCTCGTTTTGTGATCAGCATATACGAAACATTTCCATGCGCCCTTTCATCCACGGTGAACGACTTATTTTGTACTGGCAACGTTTTTTGAAAGGGGACACGAGTATTCGCTGGGCAGAGATCTGGTTGTTTGTTGTGCTGGAATACTGGCTTGAAAAAAATAATGTGGACTAATATTTATCCGCTATGAAGGTACTCAAGCTAAATTTTGACATTATTGGATCTGGCCACAAAGACCGAAGGCATATCGAGCAAATGCGTAGCACATCAGTATGAATAAAAAAAAAATCCTCGTACTGGTAGATTGGTTCGCCCCGGGGTATAAAGCAGGGGGGCCAATACAATCCTGTGTCAACTTCGCATTTGCACTAAAAGATGATTTTGATATTTATGTTCTTACAACGGATACTGATCATGGAGAATCTAAACCATATCAAAATATTATTTCAAATCGATGGATAAGTAGTCAAGCTGGTGGATTTAAAATATTTTATGCTAAAAAGCAAGGATTAAACTTGGGTCAGTTGAAAAAAGTGATGCTAGAGGTCAATGCTGACTACGTTTATCTCAATCATTTATTTTCGCCCCATTTTGTGGTGTATCCTTTGTGGCTGAAATATTCAGGCCAGCTTAAAAGCAAGATGGTTGTATGCCCGCGCGGAGCTTTATATGCAAGCGCTTTATCAGTCAAGCCGTATAAGAAAACGCCTTTTATTACATTGCTCCGCTGGCTCGGAATACACAAAAAAATTCTTTTTCACGCGTCGAACCTGAGAGAAGAGCAGGCCATCGAAAAATTTTTCCCGGGGAGTAGAGTAATAATCGCGGATAACTTGCCCAGTACAAACCAACCTCGATTTGTCGGGTGCGGAAAAACTATAGGAGAGTTGAAGTGTATATTTATTGCGCGTATTGTACGGATAAAAAATCTTCTGTTTGTTTTGGAAGTTTTGGAAAAATCAAAAGCAGTGGTTACCCTCACTGTCGTCGGGCCTGCAGAAGATAAAGACTACTGGGAGGAATGCAAAAAAAAGATCGCTCAGTTACCCCCTAATATAAAAGTAGATTACCAGGGCCCAAAAAGCAATGATGAGCTTTCCGAGATTGTCCAGCAACATCATCTATTTGTTTTACCAACCACTGGGGAAAATTTCGGACATTCTATCTTTGAAGCGATGCTTTGGGGAAGACCGGTCCTGATAAGCGATCAGACTCCCTGGCTCAAGCTTAAAGTCAAAAAAGCGGGCTGGGATTTGCCATTAAGTGAACCCGGTAAGTTTTTGCAAGTGATAGACGAGACCGCAGCTTTGGATCAGCACGGATTTGATGAGTGGGCACATGGAGCATGGCAATATGCACACGATTTTATTTCTAATCCCGAACTTCACAGTCAGTATTTGAAATTATTCTCATGAAGGAAGTTAACAATGCATCTTACAGGACTACCATCGACATCGGGGCTTCCAGGCCAAAACAAATTATCTGGTATTTTGTCAATATTTTTTTCTTTAAGAATTCTTTGAATGTTTTTTCCGGCATAAAGATTTTTTTATTGAAATTATTTGGCGCAAAACTGGGCCGGGGCGTCGTTATAAAACCTTCAGTGAACATAAAATACCCATGGAAATTGCAAATGGGCAGTTATTCTTGGATCGGTGAAGAGGTGTGGATTGATAATTTGAGTGACGTGATTATAGGAAATAATGTTACCTTATCGCAAGGAGCGTTACTATTGACAGGCTCTCATGACCATACCAAACAAACATTTGATTTTATTTCTTCCCCGATCATTTTAGAAGACGGTGTTTGGATTGGAACCAAAGCCATAGTGTTTGGAGGAGTCATCTGTAAGTCGCATAGTATTCTGGGCATGAATTCAGTAGCAGAAAAAAACCTGGAGCCTT
>DATMMJ010000553.1:0-3472 GCA_035569795.1 Puia sp.
CGGTTGCCACAAAGCAATTGCAATTACAAGCTTATGAGAGGCTTACCTTGTTAACTGACCGGATTGCCTTGCCAAATCTGGTAAACCGTGTAAATCAGCCGGGTTTAAGCGCAAAAGAAATGCAATCGCTGCTAGGGCAAACCATCAGGCAGGAGTTTGAGCATAATACGACACAGCAAATTTATGTGAGCGCAGAAGCATGGGATGCCGTAAAAAACCTAAAAGAACAAAACTTGCTCATTGTGAACCAGGTTGCTTCATTCCTTCCTGAGAATGCTACTGGGCTTGACCTTAATAAAAGCCTTCTGGAGTTGACCATGCAAAACCCAAAGGCTTCGTTGCATAGCATCGTAGCAGAAGCATTGAGCTATGAGGCAAAGAAGCTGATGAAATAAGAAGGTATGATAAGATTTCCTTGTTTGCTTAAAAGAGGGCAAAAGAGGAGGGTAATTTTCAAAGTTTTATCATTTTAAATGAAAGAAAAAAAAATCTATACTGATTCAGGCATTGAGATTAAACAACTATACACGACCAATGACCAACAACTGACGAACAGCGAGCTTCCCGGCCAGTTTCCATTTACACGCGGCATTCATCCCGACATGTATCGTGGGAAGTTTTGGACGATGCGCCAGTATGCGGGCTTTAGCACTGCAGAAGAAACCAATAAACGCTATCATTATTTATTATCTCAAGGCGTCACCGGGTTGAGCGTTGCCTTTGATTTGCCAACTCAGATTGGGTATGACAGTGACCATCCCCTTGCCCTGGGTGAAGTGGGTAAGGTAGGCGTTGCAATTGATTCTATCCAAGACATGCAAGCTCTTTTTGCAGGGATAAGATTGGAAGATACTTCCACCTCGATGACCATTAACGCAACCGGATTTATTCTGCTAGCCATGTATGTTGCGTTAGCAAAGCAACAGGGCGCAGATCTTAGCAAGATTACCGGTACGGTGCAGAATGATATTTTAAAAGAGTATGCGGCAAGGGGTACGTACATATATCCGCCCAGGCCTTCGATGCGCATTATCACAGATATTTTTCAGTGGTGCACCAGCGAATTGCCAAAATGGAACACGATTTCTATTTCAGGGTACCACATACGCGAAGCAGGCAGCACTGCTGTTCAGGAAATTGCATTTACACTTTCTAACGGCAAGTCGTACGTAGAATCTGCAATTAAAAAAGGGCTGGATATAAACGTTTTCGGGAGGCGGCTTTCTTTTTTCTTTAATGCACATAATAATTTGTTTGAGGAGGTCGCTAAATTCCGCGCTGCAAGAAGAATGTGGGCCCGGATTATGAAAGACCTGGGTGCTACTGACCCTAATGCGATGATGCTTCGCTTCCATTGCCAAACGGGAGGCAGCACGTTAACAGCACAGCAACCATTAAATAATATTTCCCGTACTACAATTCAAACATTAGCAGCTGTACTTGGAGGCACTCAATCTTTGCACACAAATGGTTTTGATGAGGCGTTAAACCTGCCAAGCGAAGAGGCTGCACGGATCGCACTACGCACACAGCAAATTGTTGCTAACGAGAGCGGGGTGGCTGATACGGTTGACCCACTGGCTGGTAGCTATTTTGTAGAATCGCTAACAGACAACATTGAAACAAATGCATGGAATCTAATAGAAAGAATTGACACAATGGGCGGAAGCGTCAGCGCAATTGAAAATGGATTTATTCAGGATGAAATCGCAAAAAGCGCTTATGCTTATCATCAAAAAATTGAATCGGGAGAAAAAGTAATTGTTGGAGTAAATAAATTTCAAATTATAGAAGCAGCCAATATTAATGGATTGAAAATCGATGACTATATCCAAAAAACACAAGTTGAAAAATTGGCGTTGATAAGAAAAAAGAGAGATCATGCAAAATGCGATCAAATATTGCAAACCCTCAATGACAAGGCATCCGGCAGCGATAACATTATGCCAACGGTGATTGAAGCAGTAGAAAATTATTGCACCCTTGGAGAGATTGCAGACACATTACGTGAGGTATTTGGAGAATACAAATAAATGAGTATTTGATTTTTTCAGATTATCTTGAACGAAGAAATCCAGATTTTCAGTTTTGACAATTGATAAGATCCAAACGCAGAATATTTTTTCTCAAAACAAAAAGAATAGAAATGAAGAAAGCTGTTATAGCACTTGCGATCCTTGGGATTTGTATTTACTTTATTAGTTGCAACAAGAACACTTCCCCTGGTTATTTTTCATGCACTGGTATTGCAGCTGCCAATGATTCTTCCCAATTGCTTGCTTTTGCAAAAGCTTATGGCATCACACCAATTGCTGATACGTCATGGCTTTATTATCAGATTATCAACCAGGGCACAGGAGCATTTCCCATAGGCAGTTCAAAAATAACAGTCAATTATGTAGGCAAGTTTATGAACGGTGATAATTTCGATTCCACTACCACCCCTGCAACATTTCAACTAGACAGCCTGATAACCGGCTGGCAATACGGTTTGCCAAAGATAAAGGCCGGAGGCAGGATCAAATTATTACTACCGTCAGCACTTGCATTTGGGTGTACAGGCAATGGGCAAATTCCCCCCAATTCGCCCTTATATTTTGACGTCACTTTAATTAGTGTGCAATAAAGGGTAAACATACCAGGGTAATTTTCATGGGCAAAAAGTAAATCATGTCGCACTGATGGGTGCATGCGATGAAGGTTTACATAATAAAAATCATCATTAACCGATGCTTTGATTATTGTTTGCCGCTCAAATAAAGAAGGCATAGAACTTCATTGTTCTGGCATTATTTTAGGTTTGATAAACTCAGATATTAAAACACTAAACTAAAAAATTAAACAATGAAAAAGGTGCTAACAGGCCTGGCAGTTTTGTTCATATTGACTTCCACGTCGTCTCTGCTAGCGCAGCAAGGCGGCGGGCAGGGGAGAATGGACCCTGCAGTATTGAAACAAAAATTAATTGATAGCCTGCAACTTTCGGGCCTCCAGGCCGACTCAGTAGTTGCTATAGGTCAGGAATTCCGACCTAGGATGAGGGAAATCTTTATGGACCAATCCTTGAGTCAGGACGATAAAAGGTCAAAAATGGGGGAACTCAATCAGCAAAGGAACAAGCGCATTCGGGCAGTTCTGGGTGATGATTTATTTAAAAAATATCAGGAGTGGGAACAGAGAAATCGGCCGCAGAGAAGTGGCGGGGGCGGGACGAGCACCAATAGATAAAATGTGTGGGGGACGGATAGCTTGAACAAAAAAAGGAGGCATCGCCTCCTTTTTTGCATTTCAATTTTTCTTCATTTCTTTGGCCCATGTATCCTTCAAAGTCACCGTCCTGTTAAAAATCATCTTTTCTTCGGAGGTTTCTTTATCCAGACAAAAATAGCCTTTTCTCAAAAACTGGTATCGCTCATCAAACTTTGCACTTCTTAATGCTGGCTCCGCAAATGCTGTAGCAACTATTTTTAAT
>DATMMJ010000554.1:0-5448 GCA_035569795.1 Puia sp.
ACTTTACCACAGGGCGCAAATATTGAGTTACAATAAAACCCATTATCCCGTGCAAAAAAGATGGAACATCTTACGTTTTGATGATGCCAGGATTGAATCTTTGCAGGCAAGCTTAAAGATAAATACTTCCATTATTAAGATATTAATCCACCGTGGTATTACAACTTTCGACAAGGCAAAACAATTCTTTCGACCACAGCTCAGCGATTTACACGATCCCTGGCTTATGAAAGATATGAGAAAAGCAGTAGATAGAATCACGTATGCTTTTAGTAATAAAGAGAAAATATTGGTGTACGGAGACTATGATGTGGATGGCACAACATCTGTGGCGTGCATGTTTCGGTTCCTGCAAAAAATATATACTCCTTCACAAATTGATTTTTATATCCCGCACCGCAATCGCGAAGGGTATGGGGTATCAAGACTAGGGATTGATTTTGCCAAAGAAAATAATTTTACATTAATCATCTCTTTGGACTGCGGCATCAAATCGGCAGACCTAATCGGCTATGCAAAGACTCTAGGGATTGATTTCATTGTGTGCGATCATCATTTGCCGGATGCGATTTTGCCACCTGCAAGCGCTATCCTCAACCCAAAACAAAAAGATTGCCAGTATCCCTATAAAGAATTATGTGGATGTGGAATAGGTTTTAAATTGATTACTGCTTTGTCAATTCATTTGGGCATTGACAGTCCCAAATCATTTGAAGACCTCGACCTGGTTGCAACAGCTATTGCCGCTGATATCGTACCAATGACCGGAGAAAACAGAACCCTTGCGTACTTCGGATTAAAAAAAGTAAATGAGAACCCGAATAAGGGAATCAAAGCGCTTATCGATTTAAGCGGGTTGAAAAAAGACCTGCATTTAACCAATCTCGTATTCATAATAGCCCCAAGGGTGAATGCTGCCGGCAGGATGGATGATGCAAGAAAAGCTGTACAGATGTTCATTGCAGAAACATATGAAGAAGCGTTGGGTTATGCCGAAATGCTTCATGCAGATAATACGGACCGCAAAGAAGCAGACATCTCCATAACTGAACAAGCACTCGCTATTATTGATAAAGAGGAGTTGTTTACTAATAGAAAATCCACTGTTGTCTTCCAGCCACACTGGCACAAAGGCGTGGTGGGCATTGTTGCATCAAGACTAATTGAAAAATATTATCGCCCAACGGTGGTGCTGACAAGGAGCGGAGAAGTGCTTGCAGGTAGCGCAAGAAGCGTGAGGGGATTCAATTTGTACGAAGCCATACATGCCTGCAGGGAAAACCTTTTGGGATATGGCGGCCATTTTGCGGCGGCTGGCGTGACGCTGCTCCCTGAACAACTCGAGGCATTCAGTGCAAAATTTGAAGAGATTGTTTCTTCCACAATCGAACCCGATCTATTGATTCCAGAAATTGTTATCGACGCGGAGATACAATTTAAAGACATCACTTCGTCCTTTTATAATATACTTTGCCAAATGGAGCCGTTTGGCCCGGAAAATATGCGCCCGGTTTTCATCACCAAGCATGTCAGGGATACCGGCTATTCAAAAATAATAAAGGACCAGCATATTAAATTTTCATTGAAGCAAGACAGCATTGCCATTACTGGAATCGGTTTTAATATGGCAGATAAATTCAATTTAGTCCGAGGAAAAGAAACGATTGATATTGTTTACACCATTGACGAAAATGAATGGAATGGACAAAAAAACCTCCAGTTGAAAATGATTGACTTTAGGATATCGGTTTAAAGGGGGGACTCATTTATTTCAAAAAAAGATGGTCAAAAAACAGAGAGACTTTATAGTCTCAGGTATCTTTAGTTTTGAAACCATGGATTAATTGATCTATACAATAATTTTGCTGATTTGTTTGGCTTCCATCAACTCCACACTTCGGTTTATGAACTCTGTTAAATTATTCCCCTTTAATAATCCTTGCGAAAGTAGCGCAAGGTCTGCAAGGTTATGAACTGTTTTTTCCTGTTTCTCTTTGTTCTGTTCTGCCAGCAAGTTTTGATATATCGGATGATTGCCATTAACTGTCAACGTTACTTCGTCAGGCATATTTGCGTAAAAGTTTCCCATCGGGCCACTCATCGCGGCCATATCTTTCATGCGGCGCATAAATTCTGGGCGTGTCGCCACAACAGGAGACGCTTCAGGGCTTAGCCCTTTCAACTCCACAGTTACGTGTAGTCCCGGCATCTCGACAGTAAATAATTTTTTCAGTTTTTCTTCATCCGTCTTACTCAACACACTTTCTGAAGTATCTTGTTTGTCAATCAGGTTGTCTGATATATCACTATCAACTCTGGTAAAGTGAACATTGTCCCATTTTGTTTCCATCTGGTTGATAAATCCTGCATCCACCAACGATTCCAACTTCACGACAATATATCCCTTTGCTTTTGCCTGTTTTATATAGCTATCCTGCTGCACCGGGTTAGTGGTATACAAGATCACTAATTTGCCGTCCTTATTTTTCTGCAAGGTTTCAGCAGCGATCCTATATTCTTCCAGGGTATAAAATTTCGCCCCGTCTGCATCTTCCATGATGTGGAACTTATTGGCTTTTTCCAGAAACTTATCCTCTGTCATCATCCCGTACTTCACAAATAATCCCAAGCTTTCCCATTTTTGTTCAAACTCATTTCTTTCCTTATTAAAAATCTCTTCTAGTTTATCTGCAACTTTTTTTGTGATGTGGTTATTGATTTTTTTTACGTTGGGGTCGCCTTGCAAATAGCTGCGGCTCACGTTTAATGGGATATCAGGGCTGTCAATTACTCCATGTAGTAACATCAAAAATTCAGGAACAATATCTTTCACTTCATCGGTAACAAAAACCTGGTTGCTATATAATTGAATTTTGTCTTTCTGAATTTCGTAGCTCTGTTTAATCTTCGGAAAATATAAAATACCGGTAAGATTGAAGGGATAATCCACATTCAGATGAATCCAGAACAATGGTGGTTCGCCAAATGGGTATAATTCTTTATAAAATTGCTCGTAATCCTGTTTTGTAAGTTCGATTGGTTTTTTAACCCATATAGGGTTTGTGTTATTGATCGGTTTAGCCTCCTCCTCTTTCTTTTTCTCTTCAGCAAGATCATTAAAGTATATTGGAATGGGTAAGAACCTGCAAAACTTTTCAAGAATTGATTTTATTCGGTAGGAGTCCAGGAATTCTTTGCTGTCTTCATTGATATGAAGCACAATATCTGTACCGCGCTCCTGTTTTTCTGTCTCTTCTATTGTATATTCGGGGCTTCCGTCACATTCCCATCTTACGGCTTTGGTCCCTTCTGCAAAACTTTTGGTTAGGATTTCCACTTTTTCGCTCACCATAAATGCAGAGTAAAATCCCAATCCAAATTTCCCGATAATATTATTTTCATTCTGTCCCTTGTACTTATTGACAAATTCCTCGGCACCTGACAAGGCAACCTGATTAATATACTTGTCAACTTCTTCTCCCGTCATTCCGACACCCTTGTCAGAAATGGTAATGGTTTTGTTTGCAGCATCAAGAGCTATGTCAATGCGCAATGCACCCAACTCGCCCTTTGCCTCCCCGAGGGAAGAGAGCGTTTTCAATTTTTGCGTTGCATCAATTGCATTGCTCACCAATTCACGGATAAAAATTTCATGGTCGCTGTATAGGAACTTCTTAATGATCGGAAAGATGTTCTCTGTTTGCACACGGATGTTTCCTTTTTGCATAATATATATTTTTGTTATTCAGGTTTTTTTCGTCTACGAGGGCCAACCTTAGGCCTTCCAGGGACTCTTTTCCTACGGATGACCATACTGTAAGCCGCAAACATCAAATAAAATGCCATTCGAAGCGTGCTGACAAGAAGGCGGGAAATGTCTCACGTGAGAAAGTTAATGGTCGCACGTTTACTCTTTATCCACTAAAAGTGTAACTTTTATAAGTGGATTGCTTCGCCGTAGGCCACTTCTATCGCGTCTTTCACGCTTTCGCTGATGGTAGGGTGGGGGTGGATGCTATTCAATACCTCGTGGTAAGTAGTCTCCAATTTGCGGCCCAGAACGGTTTCAATAACAATTTCTGTTACATTGTAACCGATCATATGCGTGCCGAGCCATTCACCGTATTTTGCATCGAATACCACTTTTATAAAACCTTCTGTGTGACCCGCAGCGGAAGCTTTTCCCGAAGCGCTAAGTGGGAATTTACCCACTTTGATTTCGTAGCCTGCATCCTTGGCTTGCTGCTCTGTTAAACCAACAGATGCAATTTCAGGAGTGCAATAGGTACAGCCCGGAACATTTCCATAATCTATCGGATCAGGCTGGTGCGCATATTTCTTTTCGTTATAGCCTATATTCTCTACGCAAATAATCCCTTCTTTTGAAGCCACATGGGCTAGCGCTTGGCCTGGAGCACAATCACCAATGGAATAAATGCCGGGCACATTTGTCTGATAGAATTTATCAACCGTAATCTTTCCTTTATCGGTTTTCACTCCGAGTGTTTCAAGGCCAATGTTTTCGATATTCGCGCTGACGCCAACTGCGCTCAATAGCACATCAGCGTCCAAAATGATTTCACCGTTTTGCGTTTTCACTTTTGCTTTCACGCCCGCGCCACTTACCTCAACACTGGTTACTTCAGCGTTTGTCAAAATATCAATGCCGTTTTTTTTATAAATTTTCTCTAGTTCTTTTGAAATTTCTTCATCTTCCACCGGAACGATTCTTGGCAAGAATTCCACTATCG
This sequence comes from Puia sp., assembly GCA_035569795.1. Taxonomy (GTDB): domain Bacteria; phylum Bacteroidota; class Bacteroidia; order Chitinophagales; family Chitinophagaceae; genus Puia. The sequence continues at coordinate 4,752 of DATMMJ010000554.1, forward strand.
TCACTTTTGTTCCCATGCTGAAATAGAAGTAAGCAAACTCGACACCAATGGCGCCGCTGCCAACAATTATAATGCTTTTAGGTTTTTCTGGAAGCACCATGGCTTCGCGGTAACCTATTACTTTTTTGCCATCCTGTTTCAGGTTTGGCAGTTCTTTGCTTCTTGCACCAGTTGCCACAATAATATGTTTGCCTTCCACAATTTGTGTTTTCCCTTCTGAGGTGGTAACCTCAATCTGGCCCTTTGCCTTCAATTTTCCATAACCCATTACCACATCAATCTTGTTTTTTCTCATTAAGAATTGAACGCCTTTGCTCATCTTATCTGCCACGCCGCGGCTGCGTTTAATGACAGAAGGGAAATCAGGTGTGCCGGTTGCTTCAATACCGAATTCTTTGGAGTGCAGGATATCCTGGTAGACTTGGGCGCTTTTTAACAACGCTTTTGTTGGGATGCAGCCCCAGTTCAGGCAGATGCCACCAAGGCTTTCTTTTTCAATGATAGCTGTTTTGAACCCTAACTGAGACGAGCGGATTGCGGCAACATATCCGCCGGGACCACTGCCGAGAACAACAACGTCGTATGCCATATGAGTGATTTGTGATTGGTTGATGAATTAAAGAGGGCGAAATTAAGGAATAAAGAGACAATGGGGAAATGGCTCAATTGGAAAATGTGAAATTGAGTAAATATAAAA
>DATMMJ010000555.1:0-24243 GCA_035569795.1 Puia sp.
TATCTTTCAACTAATGTGCCAAAACGGATATTTGATTTTCGCTCGGATGCAGCTTAACATTTCCGATTATGATATTTCATGTGTAGATTATGCCTGCGTGTTCTGCCTAAAGAATAATTAGAAAAATGAGTGGTTAGGTGAAGAGAGTGAAGACCTTGCGAACCCAAACAAAAGAGCAACCCTGGTAAAACCCATACTTTAATCAATAGCAATTTTTTTTTAACCATTGTTAAATCCGGAGGTGCAAAAATTAACCTTAGTTTAATTGGCTCGACGAAAATCGATTGTTAACATACCCTTTTATTTTTTCTCAAAGCGTTGCTTAAACTTTAAGGCTTTTGACAGTTTAATGTGCGAGTATCTTTCGGCAGGGAATGCTGCCTCTTTTGCAATTCTTTGTCTTAATCCATCTAGCAGTCGGTTTTTTTATACTTCAAGCCCTCTGTTCTTTTTCCTCAAATAGTCTCTATCATACGTGAGGGTTTATCTGCCGGCGTACTGCAAAATGACTGATGTGTGCACGATGCCTTATTCTTGTAGGATAACTACATAGTTTTATTATACAAGGAGAAGTTCAGATGCTCAACTCATGATGATAATATCCATATTTTATTAATGAGACAAGAAACGGATATACATATCCGTTAGCGAAAAGAGTAAAACCAGTAGATGTCTGCGTTTATATTGCGTTGCACCAACACTTCTCCTTACTGTGGAACGTTTCTTTGCGCATGAGTAATTAATTTAGCGAGTGATGTCCTTGTTCAAAGATTTGGACTAGCGAGAAAGCTATTTTTTGACAGGCACTTCAAGGCTTACAGAGATAACGCTGCCAACTGACCCACCTTCTTTGCCCACTTTATAGTCTTCCCTCTTTATCTGGAATTGTCCTTTAAAAAGGCCGCTGGACTCCTTATTAGTAAAAGTAAATGGGATTTCTACAGGCTTGGTCGTGCCCTTTATCGTTAGCTCGCCAATCGCTTTGAAACCTTTATCTGTTTTTTCAATCTTGGTAGACTTGAAGCCCATATGCGGAAATTTATCAGTATCCAACCACTGTTCTTCTGTGCGAAGGTCATGGTTGCGCAACCCCACTCCCGTACTCACTGACTTGGCTTCAAGGCTTGCAGAAATAGAGCTGGTGCCCAGTTCTTTTTCATCAAATTTAATAGCTGCTTTCAAACCGGTAAAACTTCCATGCACCGTGCCAAAAGGGCCTTTAACACTGAAATTCACTTTTGCATTTTCCGTGTCAACTGTCCAATTGCTTGCAAAAGACAATCCTCCCATTATTAATGCTCCAGCCGCAATCTGCATGAATTTCATAGACTATATTTTTAAGTTGATTTATTGGGAACTAACCTTTGCGGTTTTTTGTTTTTCAGTAACAAAATAATGGATTCCTGCATAAAAATCTACACCTTCCAGATTATTTATCTTAAGCAAAGGTCCAAGTGCGTCCCCACCAATAAAAAAGTAGCCTGCTCTGACAGCAAGGCCAACCCGTGGCCGCAAATGACCATAATCTATTAGGGAAACAGGAAGGCTTACTTCCAGCCATTTCGTTTCGTAACGCGGTGTGATCGAATAGATGTCGGGTCTTGTTACGCCCTGACCGCTGCTATGACCCAGGCCTTTTATGATTGTTGCATTCAGGAAATAATTCTTATAGGCATTCCAATCTGCCTGAACGCTGATGGCCGCAGGCAGACCCATTTTGAAATGATTGCTTGTCAAAGATCTTGTGGAATCCCCATTATAAAAAATTGCACTCAACGTTTGATCCAGTTGCATGTTGTTTGAAAATTTCAACTGATGCCAGTTCTGTAGATTTGCGCTGTCTGCTTGAAGATGATAGGATGATGCGTTGCGGTTGAAATTAATAGATCCAACATCAATAACGGAAAGGCCTAACCGATATATGTATTTATTTTTTTGGGGATCAAGATGCACATAAGTGAACCCGATGTCCGCACCAAAACCGTGTCCATCATTTGGTTTTCTGTCTTCTTTAAAATCGGTCCTGCCATAGTCAACCGAAGCGTTCGTAAAAATGAAATTTGACGTATCAATAATCTTATAGTTGATATGGGTATTCTTCACGTATGCCGCGGCAATGCCTTGCAAATAGTTCAAACTGATGCCAGCCTTCAGTTCATCCCTTCCGTTGCGGTACAGCACAGTTGCATAATGCAGGCCATACTGAAGCCATCCCATGGCGTTGATCCTTGTGGAGTTGTCCTGCAAATCAGTGTTCCACAAACCTTTGTTCTTGAAATAGTCAAATGCATTCTGCGCCGCGGCTCCGGAAATGTTCTTAATATTTGCGTATGCTCTCCCGGTAACGGTTATTCCGATCCAGTGATTCTTTTTTAATTTCAAAAAGAAAGATGGCCCGAGAAACTCAGTCGACAGAGTAACATTGTACAGTTTATTCGGGTTTTGTGGATCAAAATGCGTGAAGAACAGATCCTCATCTATACTTCCCTTAATAATTTTCCTAATGCCGAAGAAACGCAGCGAATTTTTAGGCGCAAACAAAAATGTATTGTCAAAAACTTCACCCACGGACAATATATTCAAATCCCATTTCAATTTCGAATCTGCTATCGAACTCGGATTGAGCAGCGAACCCTGTATCCCTGCGTAATTGCTACTGCGTATACCCAAATTTTGTTGCGCTAACACGCATACCCAACTACAGATACACAATACTAAGACCAAGATTATCCTCATAAAGTTATTATTAAGCTCTTAAAAATTTGCTACTGCAAGAGTGAGCAAAAGAGATATGAAGGGATGTTGACCATATAAACGGGAAGTTTTGTTTAGTGGTTGTTCGGCAGCTAAAAATTTTTAAACCGTAGTACCTCTGCGCTGTTTCGTTTGATAATTACAAATTTCAGTTCTCGGGAACCTTTTGTTTCTGATTTTGGAAAACTTAGGACAATTCTGGAGAATTCATTTGAACCTTTGCGTTTGCCAGCGCTCGCCGCCTTACAAAAACATCTTATCAAAGGAAAAACTGGCATATGCCTTGCTGGTTATGGTATGTTATTTATAAACATCTTCAATGCCCGCAAAATGAATAAAGCCATCTCCCTTATATTGTTCCTGCTGTTTGCATCTACTGCCTTTGGCCAGGTGATAGGCCGTGTAGATAAAAGGACCAAAGAGTTTTACATAGTTTCCGACCTGAAAATCGATTACCGGGTATTTGGATATCAGTTTGCCAGCGAAGAGACACCGAAAATGATCTGTTTTTCTTCGCATGCCGGCGATGTAGCAGCCAACTACAACAATTGTCCACTGGGGTCCTACTATGACACGGGTAAGATGAACCCAAGCGACAAAATTGTTTATCTGGGACCTTACGGTCGTTTTGGCAAGATGAGCTACGTTTCCGCAAACGGAAAAAAAACGATATTCTACCTGCCGAAATCCAGCTTCGCCATAAAGTAGCAAATCTTAACATCTTATTTTTCGGCATCAGAAATCCCGCATGCAACGCTCGGCTGCCCGAAAAAGTAATTGCGATCGCTATGCGTATATAGATATACGTTAGCTAACCTAAAATCAAAAGACCTCTTGGCCGAGGTCTTTTTTTTCATAGTTGCATTTTGCAAAAATTCGGGAATCATAATAGGTGATTTAAAAAGGGCATATAAAAGTACTGCGATTATTGATTGGGTAGGTTTCGAGAATATTAAATAATAAAGAGGAGCCAAATTTCAATTGCTCCCAATTGTTCAGCCGACATATTTTTTAAATACATGCTGCACTTTGTCGTCATGGTGAGCCCTTTAAATAAGGTGCTTTGCGTTAATCCGGGGGACTTTAAACCACTCTTCAATCTTGGCCTGTTCGGTTGGCACTACCCCCTTGAAAGAATATTCGTTGGACTCGGGATCATAGGAGTAATCATTTATCCATTCCCGAAAATGAGAAGCTGTCAATTCAATAGCATCCATGATAAAGTCAATTTCTGCGTTGGTCATGGTTGGATGAACAGATAACCTGATCCACCCCGGTTTAAAGAAAAGATAACCTGATCGGATCAAGTTCAATATTTCAAAAGACCTGGTCTTATTTACCTGCAGCAGCATGTGTCCATAGGTCCCTGCGCAGGAGCAGCCGCCTCTGGTCTGGATGCCAAACCTGTCATTTAGCAATTTTACAATCAAATTATAATGTGCCCCGTTCACAATAAATGAAACAACACCCAGCCGGTTTTTTACGTTCTCTTCAAGCAGGTGCACGGTCTTCATTCCTGAAAACCTGGCAAAAATGATCTTTAACATTTCTTCTTCCCTCTTTAACATATTTTCAACGCCCATCTCTTCCTTCAATCTTACGCACATGGCCGCCTTTATTCCCTGAAGGAAGGGAGGGGTTCCCCCGTCTTCCCGCTGTTCTATATTGGTGATATAGTCATGAACTTTCCACGGGTTGCTATATACGACCGTGCCTCCCCCCGGCTGATCAGGGATCATGTTGGGATACATTTTTTTGTTGAAAATAAGGACGCCCGGTGTGCCGGGGCCACCCAAAAATTTATGCGCTGAAAAATAAATAGCATCTAAATGCGCATTACGTTCTTCGGGATGCATATTGATATCAACGTAAGGGGCAGAACAGGCAAAGTCAACACAACAGATGCCACCATATTCATGTACCAGTTTTGCAATAGCATGATAAGGAGTTTGAATGCCTGTCACATTAGAGCAGGCGGTGATGGCAGCTATTTTATTTTTTCTGCCCCTGAATTGTTTTAATAAACTCCTAAAGTATTCCAAATCAACATTGCCATTTTCATCATTCCTGATTATTTCAACGCTAGCAATAGTCTCCAGCCAGGAAATCTGGTTGCTATGGTGCTCCATCTGCGTTACAAAAACAATGGGACGGAGGGCCTCATCCACCCGAAGGAAATCATTTCCCTTTATCATATAATCTTTAACCCGTTCCGGCATTCTCAGCCCCAATATCCTTTGGAGTTTATTTACTGCAGCGGTCATCCCACTTCCGCAAAAAATCAACGCATCATCGCTGTTTGCATGAACGTGCTTCTTAACAATAGCTTTAGCTGTCTCATACGCTTTGGACATTAATGTTCCTGTAACGGTTGTCTCCGTATGGGTATTGGCCACAAAAGGCATGATTTCGTTTTGTATACATTCCTCAATGGGCTTGTAAGCTCTGCCACTTGCGGTCCAGTCAGCATATACTATTTCTTTCCTTCCAAAAGGAGACTCGAAGTACTTCCGTTGGCCGATGATATTGTTTCTATATGCAGAAAACAAATTTTCTAATGCGCATGGCTGGGCCATAACTTTAAAATGTTTCTATTATTTGGATTGTGAAGAACCATTAATTCCAAACAAGTCGTATGGATGTTTGACAAACTGGTCATTAAATAAGAAGACTAAAAGGAATACGAGCGCAATAAATCCCAAAACAACGAGCAGCTGAACTTTAGATGTTTTTTGAATATCCTGCTTCGATTTTGGGTCACATACTTCGCCGGGGCAGTACTGCGCCTTTTCTTTATGAAAAAGTGAATAGAATTTACACCCCAGGCAAATGCCAAACGCCGATTCAAAGAACAGGAAGATCAAACAGACTAGGCAGATAATCCCCGTTATCGGGCTATACGAATTAACTGCCACCATAAAAATAAACATGGTGCCTGACAGGGCTACACCAATGATCCATGCAAACTTTTTTTGCTGTGCCCCAACGTATTCTGGCACCTGGTTACGTACAATCAGTCGCCCGATTATTAATGTAGGAGAAAATTTAGGGTTCACAAAAACCCTGATGATGAAATCAGTAAAGAACAGCGTTATAACATACTTTATTGGCAAAAAATTGTTCTTGAATATGATCAGCATTAAAGAAAAAAAGGTAGCTAAAAATAGTATGCCTGCTGAGGCCCTTATCTCTCTTTCATTTAAAACAGGAATGCTATATCCTTTTACATCTTCTCCAAATTGTATTACTCTACTCATTTTTTTTAGTTTTTTGTTTCTTGAATAATGACGTCGTTCACAAGTATATATTCTAGATTTAGTGTTTTTATATAAATTCTGATCTTATCCTTTTTGCCACCAGCATTTTGGGATTTCACACACAAGAATATGTAATTAAACAGAGCAAGGGAAGCCGCAGTCTATAAATAACAGGACCTGGTAAACAAACTACCAAGCCGGGTCAATGGTATTAGGATAGCAGGGGTCAAAAAATTGTACTTGTTATACTGACTACAGCAGTTTTCAGTTTATGATTGACATATTCAAGTGATTTGTATCCCCTCTGGTCAATTCTATAGATTGCAAACTGAAACGGGAAAGATTTACCGATATTTATCCTGTCAAATAGCAAGATGAAGAAACCCGTCGATATAAAGCGATTCAAATTCTATCTGCTGGTTGGGCTCGTTTTTTTGGCTTTCGGACTGCTAGGCGATTTACACCAACATCGCGACACATTTCCGCGAAGAGCTTTGAATGATACCTGGATGGTGAGTTCTGTTATTGTTCTCAATTTTATATTTTTCTCGTATATCGTTCCTTTTATAACCCGGAAAAGAAAATACCTGCTGTATAATATTATTCTTGCTCTCATATCTTTATTTTTTCTGCTGATGCTATATTCATTTGGCATGTATGGCTGGACGCGTATGGGGATCGGGCTGCATATTTATACTCCATTTGACAACGTTACTTCAGCTAAACTGGGGGCATCTAATGGCGCTGAATATGGTATCGGCTCTGTTTTCTTTTTTGGAATTGCCAGACACATTTATAACCATCTAAACTTAAGGCTGGCCACCCAGCAACTCCGCATTCAAAAGCAACAGGCAGAGCTGAATTATCTCAAGTCGCAAACCAATCCACATTTCTTATTCAACACCTTGAATAATATTTATTCATTGTCAAGAGACAAGAGCGACCTCGCCCCGGAATCTATCCTTCGCCTTTCGAAAATATTACGTTTTATGTTATATGAAGCCGGCGGGGATTTCATAGCTATAGAAGATGAACTAAAAATTATAAGCGACTATATAGCCCTCGAGAAATTGCGTTACGATGAGTCTTTACGGGTCAATTTCAACCATGATGTTGAAAATATGAAACAAGCTATACCGCCACTTTTGCTGATTCCACTGGTGGAAAATGCATTCAAACACGGCGTTTCTGAAACAAGAAATCAGCCATTTGTTGACATTCACTTGTCTGTTAATAAGCGGCAGCTGGCGTTTATAATAAAAAATTCTACCGAGGTGTCTGCCGGGGCAGGAAGCGTAAAAGAAAATATCGGCCTTTCCAATCTGCGGCGGCAACTGGAAATGCTGTATACGGATTACAATCTGTCTGTTCGGCAAAGCGAATCTGTTTTTACAACTACTTTAAAAATTAATCTTGCCAGCCATGTCTAAAATCAAATGTATCATCATAGAAGACGAGCCATTGGCAGTGAAAGTCTTATCTGATTATATTTTACAGGTACCGTTCCTTGAATTGCAGGGCACATTTAAAGATGCCATTCGTGCCACTGACTTTTTGCGTGACAATAGCACTGACCTCATTTTTTTAGATATTCACCTGCCTAAATTAAAAGGGATGGCGTTCTTAAAAACCCTTACACGTCCTCCTGCAGTAATTATTACCACAGCCTATCACCAATATGCAGTGGAAGGCTTTAATTTGAATGTAACAGATTACCTGTTGAAGCCATTTGGTTTTGAGCGCTTTTTAATAGCAGTGAATAAGGTTAAATCAGCACAGGCAGAAATACTTAACGCCGGCGAAAATCAGGAAACGAAGGATTACCTGTTTATGAATGTTCAAAAAAAGAAAGTAAAAGTTCTGTTTTCAGAGATCGTTTATATCGAAAGCCAGCGAGAATACATCAGGATCGTTACCACAAAAAAAGACTACATTTCAAAAATGAGCACTCATGAAATAGAAGATCTTTTGCCCACGAACCTCTTCAAGCGGATCCACCGGTCTTTTATCATTTCCATAAGCAAGATAGAATCCTATACTGCCGAGATAGTGGATGTTAATGGAGTATCAATTCCCATTGGCCGGGGTTACAAAGATGTCATAGAAAGCTTATAGCTTTTGAGGCCGTGACTCATTTATTTTTACGAAAATGATTCATTCGCTGTTTATATGGAGCTCTCATCCTCCAGCTTCCCTGAATTCTTCCGCCATTCGGAACCTGAGCAAGGAACAGCTAATTATCGATCTAATGATTATTAATTTTCATCTCTCAGATTTATACCGATTTCCAATTTTTGAAGGGATTTTCAATAGCTGCTTTATCGGCTGATTCTTAAATCCTGCTCCGTGCAATTAAAAGCCCCAATTCCCGTTACTTGGAGTCAGAATTCTAATATCCTTTATTCACATCTGCAACCATGACCAATAGCACGGTCGAAGTATCTCCCACATAAGATGTTAATAGATATATCATTCCTGAATTCTTTAAGACAGTTCTATCAATAGGTTAATGAACATTAAAGAATTGAGCCGTGAAAACTACCAATGAGCAAGTTGTTGTAAACAAGTTAGATTCAATAAGGATATCCTTATTAATATTTTTTTCTTTTAGTCCTTTATTTCCTCTGTTTGCACAGTCCCCGGGAGCTGTAGCAAGCGGGCTTACCGTTTGGTACAAAGGAAATGATGGTGTTTCTACAGCTGCCACCTGGTTTGATCAAAGTGGGGGTGCCAATAATGCCACGGCCACTGGCGCTCCAAGTTTAACAGGGTCGCTAAATTTTAACCCCGCATTTTATTTTAATGGTGCTTCTTATTTTACTGCACCCACCTCTGCCAATGTATCCGCCAATTATAGTTTATTTGGTGTATCCGAGTTGCTGGGAACCCAGAACTCAAGGGTTTTTTCAAATCTCCTTACCAATGATTTATTCGGGAATTATATTGGCGTTCAGGATGTGCTATACATTAACGGCACACCTAACTTACTAACCGGCGTGGCTGCTACTACTAATGAAAAAATATATGACCTGTCGCGTAATGCAACAGGCACCGGCCCATATACTATGCGTGGAAACGGGTTGCAGCTATATTCAGGTGCAACTTCCTCCAACAGTGTCTGGCAATTAACAATGGGTGGTGAGTGGTCGGGCGGCGCTAATCTTTCCAAAGTGTATATTCCCGAAGTAATAACTTATAACCGTGAATTGAGCCCAGCTGAAAAATTGCAGGTGGAATCCTATTTAGCCATTAAATACGGAGCGACCCTGGATATAGGTGTCTCTAACTATGTAAATAGTTCTTCATCGCCAGTATATGACAATACCATACCGGGTTATTGGAATAATATAACCGGGATTGGCCGTGATGACAATTCTGCCTTAAATCAAAAGCAAAGTCAGAGTGCAAACACAGCTGCAAGTGGCAGTATGATTACCATTGGTTTAGGAACTATTGCTGCTACCAATATTGCCAATCCCAATACCTTTGCCACGGATAAAAGTTTTGAAGTCTGGGGTGATAATAATGCTAGTACCGCTTATGCTGCTTACACATCGGTTAACGGAAATCTTTCGATTAATGCAAAAATGGGTAGAGTCTGGAGAGTGCAGGAAACCGGCACTGTTGGAACTGTTCTAATTAAAACAGCTGAAATACAAGCCACTTATTTAATGGTAAGCGCGGATCCTACTTTTGCATCGGGTGTTACAGAAATAGCGCTCGGCAGTCAACAGGCAAGTATTGATTTTACCGGAGCCACCGGCTATTATTTTACGTTTGCCACACTAAAACCATCAGCGTCCCCCGGAGCGGTATCCAGTGGTCTTACCGTTTGGTATAAGGCAAATGATGGGGTCTCTTCCGCTGCCACCTGGTATGATCTGAGCAGCGGCGCCAATAATGCCACTGCAACGGGCGCTCCAAGCTTAACAGGTACGCTGAATTTTAACCCCGCCTATTATTTTAATGGAGTTTCTTATTTCACAGCGCCCACGTCTGGCAATGTATCGGCCAATTACAGTTTATTTGGTGTAGCACAATTACTGGGAACCCAGAACGCAAGGGCTTTTGGAAATGCCCTGACCAATGATTTGTATGGGTATTGGAGCGGCAAACAAGATGTGCTGTACATCAACGCTACACCTAATTTACTAACAGGGGTAGCCGCGACTACTAATGAAAAAATATATGACCTGTCGCGTAATTCAACAGGCACCGGCCCATATACCATGCGCGGAAACGGGTTGCAAGTTTATTCCGGTGCGACTTCGTCCAACAGTGTCTGGCAAGTGACAATGGGTGGAGGTTTGGGGGAAAATTCCAAAGTGTATATCCCCGAAGTAGTGACGTATAACCGGGAATTGAACGCGGCAGAAAAATTGAAGGTAGAATCCTATTTAGCGATTAAATACGGTGCGACCCTGGACATCGGTGTCTCCAACTATGTAAACAGTTCCTCATCACCTGTATTTGACAATACCATACCCGGTTATTGGAATAATATAACCGGGATTGCGCGTGATGACAACTCTGGCCTAAATCAAAAGCAAAGTCAAAGTGTAAACACAGCTGGCAGTGGCAATATGATTACCATTGGCCTGGGAACTATTGCTGCTACCAATATCGCTAACCCCAATTCCTTTACGGCTGATAAAAGTTTTGAAGTCTGGGGCGACAATAATGCCACTCCAGTTTATTCGGCCTACACATCGGCCAACGGAAATCCAGCGATCAGTTCAAAGATGGCAAGAGTGTGGAGAGTGCAGGAAACCGGCACGGTAGGAACAGTACTAGTTAAAACTGCTGATATACAAGCCACCTATCTAATGGTAAGTGCAGATCCTACTTTTACAGCCGGCGTTACAGAAATAGCTCTTGGCAGTCAACAGGCAAGTATTGACTTTACAGGAGCTACCGGCTATTATTTTACTTTTGCCTGCTTCAAAACACTAGCATACCCAGGAGGAGTAGCCAGTCCAACCTTATGGCTTAGAGGTGATGATGTGCCTGCCGGAAGCTTAATAAATACTACCGGATGGCAAGACTATTCCCAGTCGGCGAATCATTTATCCATTGTAAATGGTGTGGCCCCGCAAGGCGTTGATAACACGCTTAATTTTGACAGGGGGGTTGTGTTTGGCGGTAGCGGTTATGTATCTGCAAATGGTTTTACCAGCTCCTATACTTCGGGAGAATTCTTCAGTACTGCAAAAACAAATGTCACTGGCGTAAATACCGGATTTATGGATTTAGGTGCAGGCGGCGGGCTCAATTGCCATTATACCTGGGGTGATGGAGGCTATTACAATGCGTTTGGGACTACTTTGCGGTTTGGCTGGAACCCTAGTACAGGTGTTGTGTTATCGGCTAAAACAGGTGCATCAGCCCCGGCAGTTACCGGGATCAATGCAACGGATTGGCATATTTTAAACAGCTACAGTGCCCTCAACAACTGGGGAACGTCTTTTGATGGGCGCCTGGTATCAAGCACAGCCACCAATACGGCTGACTTTACTCCTTTTGGCGGTTATAATGCAGTTGGTGTTGCTCAAAATGCAACTTGGTACCAAAATGGTTCCATGGCAGAAGTTATTCTTTATAACAGGGTACTCAGTGCTACTGAACGAATCCAGGTAAACAGCTACCAGGCAATCAAATATGGTATTACTTTAGGTAACACGGCGGCTCCTATTAGTTACTTGGCTTCCGATGGGACTACCGTTTTCTGGACAGGTTCAACCACCTATCAAAACAATGTATTTGGAATAGGCAGAGATGATGGCTCAGCATTGAACCAAAAGCAAAGCCAAAGTGTGAACACTACCAATCATGGCAATCTCGTCACCGTTGGTTTAGGAACAATTGCCGCAACCAATGCTGGCAACACCAATACTTTTGCCGCCACCAAAAGTTTTCTGGTTATTGGCGATGATGGTACAACCATTAATTTTGCTACAGCCGTAACAGGATCGGGACTGGTTAATGCAAGGATGACGAGGTTATGGCAAGTTCAAAATACTAATGGAGTGGGCACGGTTCAATTCTCTATACCTGCTGGTAATTATTCGGGCACGTTATATCTAGTAACAAGCAATGACGCAATAATTAATGGTGCAGATACCTATGCTGCCTTGAGCCCCGTAACCATCAATGGAATAGCCTGCCTTGCAACTACCGTCAGCCTCGCGAACGGATCTTATTTTACCATTGCTCAAGAGCTTACTTTCCCAGGGGGCGTGCCCGGTGAAAGTTTATGGCTGCGCGCTGACTTAGGAACTTCCAGTATCGTCAATGCTACAGCCATCAGTGCATGGAACGATCAAAGCGGGAATGGCAACCATGTCTCCCAAGCCACAGTCGCCAACCAACCATTTTATGATAATAATACCATCGACAATACGAACTTTAATCCAGTGATCAAATTTAACGGGACAACCAATAATTTAATTAAACCAAATGGTATAATGGGTTCTAGTGTAACCTATACAGGTGCTTCAGTATTTGCAGTCACTAAAACCGACGTAGTATCGGTATCTGCAATTTTTCGTGAGGTATTGGCTGCTGGACCTCTTTTTAATTTACATCTTCCCTGGAGTGATGGTAATTTATATTGGGATGGACCTTCCGGAGTACCCCGCACTGCTGTAGCCTGGGGGGGAACCATAGGAATTCCCTATCTTTTTAGCGGGCTCAACGACAATACCCTAGGTACGAATAAAGAAGTAGTACGCCACAATGGACTACAGATACTAACCACGAATTACGCTGCAACATTTAGCGGTAATAATTCCAATTTATACGTCGGTAGTGTAGACGTAGTTGATTATTACCACGGCCGGATGAGTGAAGTAATTATTTACACCACAGCCCTTACAGCCGTGCAACACCAGCAAGTGGAGAGTTATTTAGCGATTAAACACGGAGTCACCCTGGATCAGACCATTGCTCAGGATTACCTTGCTAGTGATGGTACTACTAAATCCTGGGATGCTACTTTAAATGCTGGTAATAATAATAACATAGCTGGTATTGGTCGCGACGATATTACTGCCCTAAATCAAAAGCAGTCTCAATCCAATAACACAGCAAATAACGGCAATCTGGTAATCATTGGATTAGGCAGCATAGCCGCAACCAATTCCGCTAACGCCAATACATTTGCCGCAGATAAGAGTTTTGAAGTTTGGGGCGATGATGGCACTTCCGTTACTTTTAGCACGGTAGTTTCAGGAACCAATACCTATCGCATGACCCGTTTGTGGAAAGTTCAGGAAACAGGGGTTGTTGGCTCTGTGCTGGTACGCATACCGTCGACAGCTTTTGCGCCTGCAGCTACTAACATTACATTGATCCAAAGTACGGATGCCATACTCAACTCAGCCGACAATTTAGTTAGCTTAACGCTCAATGGATCAAATTATGAGGGAAGTGTTGATTTTGCGAACGGCGATTATTTCAGCTTCGCTCAATATGCACCGGCCCCGGGAGCGGTCATTCCCGGCCTTGTTACCTGGTACAAGGCAAATGATGGTGTTTCTACTGCTGCCACCTGGTTTGATCAAAGTGCGGAAGCTGATAACGCTACTGCAACAGGCGCTCCAAGTCTAACAGGCACGCTAAATTATAACCCGGCCTATTATTTTAATGGTGTTTCCTTATTTACGGCGCCGACTTCTGCCAATGCATCGACCAATTATAGTTTATTTGGTGTAGCCGAGTTACTGGGAACCCAGAACGGCAGGGTTTTTACTAATGCCCTTACCAATGATTTATTTGGGTATCATCTGGGTAAAAAAGATGTACTATATATCAATGGCACACCCAATTTACTGGTCGGTGTGGCCGCGACCGCTAATTCGATAATATATGACCTGTCTCGTAATTCAACAGGCACCGGCCCATATACCATGCGTGGAAACGGGTTGCAAGTTTATTCGGGTGCAACTTCATCCAATAGCACTTGGCAACAGACAATGGGAGGTGGCTGGGGTGAAAATTCCAAAGTGTATATTCCCGAGGTAATATCATATAACCGCGAATTGAGCCCAGCTGAAAAACTTCAGGTAGAATCCTATTTAGCGATAAAATATGGTACGACCCTGGATGTAAGTGTATCCAACTATGTAAATAGTTCCTCGTCATCGGTATACGATAATACCATAACCAGCTATTGGCATAACATCATTGGAATTGCCAGGGACGACAACACTGCTTTGATGCAAAAACAATCGCATAATTTTGATGATAGTGTAAGAATATATAAAGGCACACTGTCTGCTACCAATACCGCAAATACTGCGGTGTTTGCCGCTGACCAATCCTATGTTGTAACGGGCGCCAATACCGGCCAATTAGGATCAACCTATGCATCGTCACTAGAAATGCCTCCGGGTGTATATGCAAGATTGGAACGCGAGTGGAAGGTTATGCAAAACAATTTTAGTGAGTCGTTCAATATGGATATCACCCTTACTCCGGGAGCTGCTGCAGAACCTTTAAATGTTGCCGATCTGCGTTTACTTGTTGACGATGATGGAAATTTTACAAATGCTACAGTTTATGCCGCTGGCGGCGGTTTGTCTTTTTCCTATTCTAATCCCGTAATTACAGTAACAGGCATTTCAAATACACAAATCCCAAACAATAGCACGAAATTCATCACCATAGCTTCTGCCGGCGCAACGCTGCTTCCGATTGAGTTACTTGATTTTAATGCAGTATGCGGTAATAATGATATTTTAATTAAATGGACGACAGCCACACAAACCAGTAATGCGTATTTTACTATTGAACGCAGTACAGACTTGATTCATTTTTCTGCAATTGCCCAGATCAAAGGACGCGGAAACTCCACGGATCCCACGGATTATGATTACACCGACACGGACATCGAAGACGGAATTTACTATTGCTACCGTCTGAAACAAACAGATTTTGACGGTAATTCTAAATACTCGAAAACAGTTGTTATAAGTCAGAATTGTAGCACCACACCAGCAAATTTTAATATTTATCCGAATCCAACCAATGGCAATTTATTGCAGATAGTCTATTATTCTGCAAAGGATCAGACTGCCGTCATCAAATTTAATGATTTGTTGGGCCGTATTTGTCTTACCAAGGCAATACAATTGCACAAAGGAACAAACAATGAAGTTGTCGCCATTGATAACCTTAAACTGGGAGTATATTTTATACAAATAGAATCTGCTCAGTCCAGAAGCCCAATAATAAAGTTGCTGAGAAATTAACACACAGAAGATTTTTGCATTTAAGAAGATTTAACGCTGACTGCTTTATGCAATTTCACTCAAAATAAGAACAGGTAAAATGATGGATTACTGTTGTGCGTTATTCAAATAGTCATTGGACTCTTCCTTACTTTTCTTAAATTCCAGTTTGCCAAATTTATAGCTGAAGGTAATGCCAAATGAACGGAAAGGTATCTTTCTTAGATTTGTTTGGTTAAAGTTTGATCCAAATATTGTATAGCGCTGGTTAACATATTCGTTGAAAGCATTGGCTGCAGTAATTCCTACGCTTGCTTTTTTATTCATAAATTGTTTTCTTGCTGCCAGGTTGTAAAATGCAAATGCGGGGCGCGTTCCTTGAATATTTTTTTGTGAAGAATTATAATTGCCGAATATCTCTACCATAAGGTTGTGTGGGAATTGGTATGATGCGTTTAAATTCATTCGGTATGCAAATCCAGTTACGGTCGCTAGGCCCGGCGAAGAGTTTGTCCTCTCCCCGATTTGTAGATTCGATCGTAGGGTAAGTTGGTTTGTCACTGGTGCTGATCCGAAAAGATTGAAACCAATGCCGGTTTGTGAACCGATATTATAACGCTGGGTCAGCGACACATCGCTATATGCAGTTCCGTTGACTGAATATATCGGATAATAAGTTGTGAAAGACTGGATGTCATCAGTGTTGTAGCGGTAAAAACCGGCAAAATAAATATTGCCTCCCTTTTTAAAGGTCTTGTTATATCCCAGTTCAAAATTATGGCCTATTTCCGGCTTTAGCAATGGATTCCCGGTACTGATATTATGCGGGTCGCTGATATTTAAGAATGGGTTGAGATCGCCGTAATCTGGTCTTTCTATGCGGTAGCTGTAGGCAATTTTTATTGACTGTGATTCATCCAGTTTATGCTGCAAGACAAAAGATGGGGCAAAAGTATTATAACCCGGGATGCTGGTTCCTGAGAAATCAGCAGTAGTATTGGTGCGTTCATACCGCAATCCCGCTTTGCCGGTAAAAAAATCATGAAAAAACGAATAGGAAGTGGATATATAGCCCGCGTAAATACTCCGTCTATACGTAAAACTATAGGTTTGACCGGGATTATTTACATAATGATCGTTATTAAACAGTGTATCGGTTTGAACATTGTTGTATAAATTTTCAAGTACGGCTTTGGCTCCCGCTTCTAAGGTAAACCCCTTACTTAAAGGTTGTGTATAGTCAATGGAAATGTCTGTTTCATGGTCCCTGCCGGGGTTATGGCTCTGCAGGCCTGAAGGGGGATAGCTGGCATTGAGGTAATCGGAAATCTGGGAGGCATTGGATGTGTTAACACCATAAGTGGAAGTATATAGCACGTCAATCTCCTGGCCTTCGGTTTTAAAAGTTTTTTTATAATCAAGGCTCCAGTCGGTTGAGTTGGAGCTGAAACTGCTTGCAGAATTTCTGATACTGGATACATCACTCAAAATAGTACCATTGGATAATAATGACTGCTGATCTTGATTTGTAATTGCTGTGCCGTGGTTTCCAAAATGATTGAAGCCCACGGTCGCTGTCAGCTCATCTCTTTTAGTAATGGACCAGTTAAAGTTAAACCCCGACTGGTAGCCGCTTCTCACAAATGGGCTCGTGCCCTGTTGGTAAAGATGGCTCGTGGTATCCATAGTAGCGTTGTAGGATAATCTATCGGTTGTATTTATCGTTGTGGTATTGAGTTTTTCATTACCGCTAAAGAATACGCCCATTCCAATATTTCCCTTGCGGGCATTGAGATTAAAAGATCCATTTTCAAGCCGCGTGCCAATAGACAAGTTGATACTTCCATTTATGCCTTGAACCTTACTATCTTTTAATATAATGTTGATGATACCTCCAGTTCCGGAAGCATCATATTTCGCGCCTGGACTCGTAATCACTTCAATGCTTTTTATCTGGCTGGCGGGAATAGATTGTAATGCATCGGCCAGGCTTGCGCCAAATATGCTTGAAGGTTTCCCGTTGATGAGGAAGCGGATATTCGCATTGCCTTGTAATTCCACGTTACCATCTACATCAACGCTTATCATGGGAACTTTTTTCAAAACATCCAGCGCTACTCCTCCCTGTGATGTAAGATCATTGGCAACATTATAGACCAACTTATCAATTTTGTTTTGAACCAAAGGAACCTGTGCGGTAACGGTTACGCTTGCAAGCTGGGTTTGCTTAAGGGATAACGGAATGTTCCCCAAAGAGGCATTCAAAGCATTGGCCCCGATAATTACATGGTCAATAGATTTTGGCTCATATCCTAAAAAATCTACTGTCAACTTATACTCGCCCGCCGGGATTTTCTTCAATGTGAAGTTTCCTTTATGATCGGTACTGATTCCATTGAAAGGGCGCACTTCACCGGTTTTAAAAATGCTGATCGTTGCATATTCAATGGAAGTTTTCTGGATGGAGTCAATTACGGTTCCACTGATACTCGTTTTATTTTGACTGTATAAACAATTACACACTGAAACCCATGAGATCAAAAATATGATCCCGCTCTTGAAGAAATTACCTATGCTCATCGGGCAAACTTAGAACCCAAATCTGTCGAAAATCTTAAGTTAGCTGCAAATGGAGAAAAAATTATTTGAACGGGTATCTGGTCACACAACCGGGTTAAAACCGTTAATATGGTGTCTTATGTAAAAATCGATTGCTATGAGCAGCGATCTTTATAACTATCAATCTTCTAAGTATTTACCTCCCATTGATTCCACAGAAGGGTGGGGCTAAAAGCTGATTGGTTTTGCCGAAAATGAGCGCCTCGGACGACTAATCTATGGTTCGCTTATTTGTTAAATATAATGGCTGTAGGCAACCTGATAATCAGTCTTTTATGTGCTAATTTAGAAACCGCGAAGTCATAAATGGGGGAAGAGGGCTTTTTATGCGCTTTCAATTATTCAACTTGAAAATTTTTTTTCCTTGAGTTGCAAAAAATTTGTATCCGAAATAACCAAGTTTTAGTTGCATTGACGAAACGAAGGGAAAAGAAAAAGATAACAATGCTTAAGTGATTATAAAAAAGAATCGGCAATTTTTTATTTGTGAAGCTAGTTTGCAACAAATCTTTCAAGCGCTCCAGCCGGGGGATAATTAAAACATTGGTGAATATGGATTATAACTATGCAACTGCCCCTAAGACCTGCTTTCCCCATTTCTCGAGCATGGCTACCAGTTCATTTAAATCAATTGGCTTGCTGAGATAATCATCCATGCCTGCCTTGAGGCATTGTTCCCGGTCACTCTGCATAGCGTTGGCTGTCATCGCGATGATGACTGGCTGACTTTTGTGATCTCGTCGTATGATTTTTGTGGCTTCAATACCATCCATCTCTGGCATCTGCACATCCATAAAAATCACGTCGAATTCCATGTTTTGCATCTTGTCAATCACTTCTAGCCCGCTATTGGCAACTGCTGGCTCATATCCCATTTTATTGAAAATTGTGATTGCAAGTAATTGGTTGATCGGATTGTCTTCGGCTAGCAGAATGCGCAATGGATATTGTTGCGAAAACTCGATGCCTAATATTTTTTGAGTCGTTTCCTTGGCTACCATTCGTTTGAATGGCGTCTGAAATTGGTTGACAATATGCTCGTACAAAAGATGCTGTCTTACAGGTTTGGTTAATATAGACTGGAATAAACCAGGGTGCTGTTTGAAGCTGTCGTCACCCATCGATGTCAAAACAATGATTGGCAGGGTCGGATGGTTTTTCTTTATGATAGTAGCCAGTTCCACACCGTCCATGCCGGGCATCTGCATATCGGAAAGTACCAAATCAAAAATGTCAGGACCTGATAATAATTCAAGTGCCTGCTTAGCGCCATCGGCCATTGACGGAATCATGTTCCAGTCCTCCAGCTGACATTTTATTATTCTTCTGTTTGTTGCATTGTCATCAACTACGAGTACGTGTTTCCCTGCCATGCCGGCGATCCCATTGCTGACCAGATCTTCAAATGGTTGAGCCCCTGCGCTCACTTGTATCGTAAAATTAAACCGGGTGCCTACTTCTACTTCGCTTTCGACCTGAATAACTCCGCCCATCAACGCCACTAACTTTGCACAGATCACCAAACCCAGTCCAGTCCCGCCATATTTGCGTGTCGTAGAAGAATCGACCTGGGTAAAAGCCTTAAACAGTCTTTCACGTTTGTCCGGAGCAATACCAATACCCGTATCCCGCACGTCGAAGCCTATTTCCAGCTTGCCGGTTTTATAGGATTTTACTAAGGTAACCTGGATGCATACTTCTCCTTTATTAGTAAACTTGATTGCATTTCCAACGAGGTTGATCAATATTTGGCGTAACCGTAAACTGTCCCCCATGATATGTGATGGAATGTTCGGATCAATCTGGTATACGAGATCCAGCCCAGTCGTGGCGGCCTTTCCGGCAAACACATCCAATACTTCTTCAATACAGGTTCGCAGGTCAAAATCTTTGCTTTCCAGTTCCATCTTACCCGATTCTATTTTAGAGAAGTCCAGTATGTCATTTATGACCGTCAATAAGCTTTCCCCGCAAGTGCTTATTGTCTGGGCATACACCCGTTGTTCGCTTGTGAGTTCGGTTTGTTCAAGTAGGGAAGCCATGCCGATCACTCCATTCATCGGAGTCCTGATCTCGTGGCTCATTGTTGCAAGAAAAATACTTTTCGCCATATTGGCCTTGTCGGCTTCTGCCCTTGCCTTTTCAGCATCGATACGGGCTTTACTTTCCTCTGCATTCAAATCTATCAACTCATGAGTTTGCCTTTGCACCAATTGCTGCAATTTTATTTTTTGTGCCTGGATGGCCTTCATGCGAATCCTGTAAAACCAGCATGCACTTCCGCCAATAGTTAACGCAACCAGCATTTTGAACCACATGGTCATCCAAAAAGGTGGCACGATAATCAGTTTCATTTCAAGGATATTTGCAGACCACCCAACCTTGTTGTTGAATCCTCTGACCTTAAAAGTATAGTTGCCGGGATCAAGATTGGTGTAGGTAGCGGTTCGCTTCGTGCCCACGTTATTCCAGGTTTTGTCAAAACCCTCGAGCATATAGCTATACATTTTTTTATTACCGATAATGTAGTTTAGCGAAGTAAATTCAAAAGTTATAACTGAGCTTTGGTAAGGCAGGGAAATGGACTTGGTATCAATTATGGGTTTTTTTAACGGGGAAGGATCATTTGGTCCGACAGCAACGTTGACTCTTTGATTCTGAATCAGAAAATCTGTCATTACCAAGGGGGGATCATACTTTATCAACTCAATGCTATCGGGGAAAAATGCATTGAAACCATTGTTTCCTCCAAAATACATAGTCCCCGAGCGGCTTTTGCAGGAAGCTTGCATTTTAAATTCATCGGATTGTAAACCATCGGCTATTCCAAAATTGCTAAAGGTTTTTTTTGTAGGGTTAAATCGGGTCAACCCTTTATTGGTACTAATCCAGAGATATCCTTTGTCATCTTCTTGGATCCCCGCAATAGCGTCGCTGGGCAGTCCATCGGACGTGCGGAAGATGGTAAATATTTTTTTTCTGAGATCGAAGTGATTGAGACCAGACATCGTACCGATCCATAGCGTACTATCCTTGTCCTGAAGGATGCTGCTTACAATATTATTACTGAGGCTGTTAGTACCATCCAAGTGACGAAAATGGGTAAAGGATTGTTTTTTTGAGTTAAACATATCCATACCCTGGCCATCTGTTCCTATCCAAAGGGTTCCCAAATTGTCCTCAAATATAGAATTGATGGTGTTGGAAGCAATAGTTTTCAAATCGGTTTCATCGTGGAAGTAGTGAACAAACGAAGAGTCTGTGGGGTGAAATAAATTCAATCCACCATTAAAAGCGCCCACCCAGATATTTTTATTTTTATCTTCATAAAGTGCATATATATTATCGGTTGGAAGGCTGCTCGGGTTATTAGGATCGTGCCGGAAATGTTTATACACATTTCTTTGCGGGTCAAGCACTGTTATACCATCAGCCCATGTTCCAATCCATAGATATCCACGGGAGTCTTCTAACACATTCAGTACATAGTTACCACAGATCGTGCGGGGATTGTTTGGCTCGTGTATGAAATGTTTGAAAACCCCAGTATTCTTATCAAAGCGATTTAAACCACCCCCATCAGTTCCAATCCATAGCTGACCCTGGGTGTCTTCGTAAAGGCATAGAACTTTGTTATGGCTGAGACTTTGGGGATTTGTACTATGGCGGAAAAGGCGGAATTGATTGACGTCGCTGCTCCAAAAATTAATGTCTCCGGCAAAGGTACCTACCCACATGTCTCCCTTTGAGTCGGGGTAAATGGACCAAACTGAATTATTGCTCAGGCTTCCAGCGTCAATATCATCCTGCTGGTAATTCATGAATTGATTCTGTTGCTGGTTGAAGACGCTAAGGCCTCCATTTTCAGTGCCAATCCATAAGTTGTCATTTTTGTCCTGGCTTATAGACAATATATAATCATGCGCTAGGCAATTAAAACTGCCGTTAATTTTCTTATAGATTTTGAAATCATGGGTGGCAGGGTTAAATACATTCACGCCACCTCCTCTGGTCCCTACCCAGACTTGGTGCTGCCGGTCTTCAAAGAGGACCTTCGTTCCATTTGAGCTGAGAGAAGTTGGGATGCCGTCTTGGTGTGTTAAATGGGAGAAGATGCCTGTCTTGGGGTCCAGTATATTTATTCCGGCATCACTGGATGCCATCCAGATCTGGTGGTGGCTGTCTTCAATGATATCCTTAATGACATCCTGGCTGATACTGTTCGGATCAGAAGGGTTGTGCACGTGATGGGTAAAGGTTTGCTTTTGGATCTCGAAAGCATCTGCACCTCCACCTTCAGTACAAATCCACAGGATCCCTTTATTATCAAAGCATATTTTGTTGATTAAGTCGTTTGCAAGCGAATTCGTATTTTTTAGATCATGTTTGAATGCCGTGAAGATATTGGTCTTTGGGTCGAATTTATTGAGGCCGCCGCCCCAGGTACCTATCCACAAAACGCCGTTCTTATCTTCCTTCATTGCATTAATGATATTATTACTCAGGCTATTGGAATCTTTGGGATCATTTTTATATACTGTGTAGGTATAGCCATCATACTTGTTAAGGCCGTCGCGGGTTCCAAACCACATGAAGCCACGTCGATCCTGGAGAATGGATATCACATTGCTGCTGGATAAACCATCGGCAGTTCCGATGTGCCCAAAGCGAATATTGTTTTGTTGTGCAAACGCGATCGACGAAAGCAGCGGAATTATTACTAATATACTAAGACAGGTTTTTTGTATTTTCACTCTTAGCCAGGATTCGGATTTCATCTATGTTTTATAACGCTAAAATAGCATGTAATATGTGCGTTATCGATTTAGTTTCTGCTTTCTATGCTTTTCATCATGTATACTGTAAGTATATGTACTTATGTTGGACGGCTGTAACCATCTAATTTCAAGAATATGCTCTCCAATGCAAGCCAGTTAAAGTCGGCCTGCATACTTCAAGAAAAAATGGCTTCTGCGTATCAGGCAAGTGGGATTCCCTAAACACCTGGGCTATTGACCCAGCCACTTCGCGGTTTAATTCACGGGCAAGCATAACCGTATATTACAGTAGCATAGGAAAAATGGTTTAAATTTTTGTCCCGAACAGCATTTTGAATTTTTCCTTTAGAGAAAATTAACCGAGGCAGTTATCGAAAATAATCGCTATTAAAATGCTGACAGTCAATCGATTTGAAGGCTATACTAAATAGCATTAAAAACCGTTTAGTATACAGCTTGACAACCAATATTTTAACAATGAAATACTCCCTGAAAAAACCAATTGCGCTGATTATCATTGTCGGTGCCTTCTACTCTTGCAGCTCCACAAATCTAATGTCCTTAAGTGTTTTGCAGCCAGCTCGGGTAACTGTTCCCCCTAATATTAAAAAAGTTGGAATTGTTGACAGAAGCAAGACCGTCCCAGAAAACCGAACGATCGATGCTATCCATAGAGTCGTTTCCATGGAGACTACTAATCTTCAAGTCCAGGGAGCGAATGCCGGCATTGCAGGTCTCAAAGATGAGCTTATGAAAAACAGCCGGTTTACAGAAGTAAAGGCGCTTACCGCTGTCGATCTGAGGTCTTTTGGAGTTGGAGTTTTCCCTTCCGCCCTAGCGTGGGATACAGTAGAAAAAATATGCCGGGAGAATAATATAGATGCATTGTTCGCAATGGAACTTTTCGATACGGAATCCAAACTTAGTTACGCTGGCGTACCTGCAACTTTACGTACTGGCATTGGCAACCTGGGGGCCATTGAACAACAAGTGAGTATGGTGACCTTGGTAAAGACCGGCTGGCGGATATATGACCCATTCTCCAGGAATATCCTGGATGAATATATTATCAACAAGGATCTGCAATTTGCGGGGAGGGGAATCAACCCGGCGGCAGCAGCGTCTTCACTGATTGGCCGCATAGAAGCGGTGAAACAAGTCAGCATTTGTGCCGGTCAGGCCTATGGAGATAGAATACTTCCGTATTGGATCAGGGTGTCGCGAAACTATTATACGGGGGGCAATGGTAATTTCACTATCGCAATGCGCATGGCGCAAACAGGCAATTGGGACGGGGCCGCCAAAATATGGCTGGAGGAAACAAGGAACGGGAGCGGGAAATTGGCGGGTAGGGCCTGCTACAATATGGCCATAATCAGCGAAATAAATGGTGACCTAGATGGCGCTATGGGGTGGGCTCAGAATGCGTATGAAAAGTACAATACTCCTCTGGCTCTCAACTATGTCAATATTTTGAGATGCAGGAAGACGGACAATTCTGTCCTAAAAGAGCAGAACGCAGTCTCCCAGGTACCGTAGATGGAGTACCCAACGTGTTCAGGTCTGGCAAAAATGGGGAATTCAAATTTATCATTTGCCAAAGGG
>DATMMJ010000556.1:0-10949 GCA_035569795.1 Puia sp.
CTGTCCTTCATGTATTGGCTTGTAAAGGGAAATAATGGGAAGAATATCCTGGTGGATGCAGGCTTCCTTAATGATCTGGATATTTTTAAAGAATTAAAAGCCACATTCTACATCAGGCCGGACTCAGTATTGCTGGAGCTAAATATCAAATCCAACGAGATCACCGATATCATATTGACCCATCCGCATTGGGACCATGTGGACGGAATCAGTCTTTTTCCCAAAGCGCATATCTGGATTCAGAAAGAGGATTATAATTATTTTGTCGGCGAAGCCTGGCAAAAAGAGGGCCGCCATGGTGGATTTTATAAAAGGGATGTCGACACAATGGTGAGTCTTAATCTGGCTGGGAAATTAACCCTGGTCGATGGTGACGATAAGGAAATCCTCCCGGGTATCAAAGTGTATACTGGTTCGAGACATACATATAATTCACAATTCGTGCTGGTACAAACGGGAGTAGATAAAGTAATCCTTGCCTCCGACAATATCTGGATTTATTACAACCTTGAACAACTGAAGTCCTCCCCCTACCCCGATGGCACTTTTGATACGACCGCCTACGTGAAGTCCATGCTAAGGATGAAGACGCTCGCCTCCAACATAAAGTATATTATTCCCGGCCATGATCCGGCAATCTTCTCCAAGTTCCCCATGGTTAAGCCGGATATCGTTAAGATAAAATAAGGAGCCTGAATATCCGATTCGTTTTGAAAATGAAAAACTACTAAACTACCTTTAGAAAACTGTCCAGTTTATTGGGGGTCGGGACACTTCCATGGTTCTTTTTATCTTTATTGTTTCTCAATTTGCATTATTTTTTTCATCGTCTTCCACGGGATATTCTTTTTGTATTTGTCCGATCAGTTCGGTAGCCAATTCTAATTGTTTGTTTAGTATTGGCAGGTACTGAAATGCGGCCGAGTTGAATAAATTACTTGTTGCATTCAGGAATTCGTTCATGTTTTCGGCGTTTATGATCGGTTTTACAAGTATTGCATTTACTAAAGAACTGTCTGCACCCATAAAAGGAGCTGAAAAAAAGAGTTTATACCAACTGAATGTTTTAAATCCA
Source organism: Puia sp. (assembly GCA_035569795.1). Lineage (GTDB taxonomy): Bacteria > Bacteroidota > Bacteroidia > Chitinophagales > Chitinophagaceae > Puia. The sequence continues at coordinate 1,076 of DATMMJ010000556.1, forward strand.
ATCTTATGTTGTTCCAATCTCATGTTTTCAAAACGCTCGTGCACCTGATTGGTCACAATCTGGTTGTTCCAGTATTGCAAAATGGAGTCTGCTATTTTTTTGTGCCTGATCAGCCTGATAGACCCCGAGCTTTTTAATTGTGATGACGTGCGGTCATTAAAAACTATATCCACACTATGAGACCCATCCATGGTAACTGCAAGGATGGTTGTATCATTTTGCAAAAGCAATTGATTTTTCGCTACCAGCACAATAAGGCGGTGTCCACTATTAATATCGCCTTTCAGTCTTCTGATACTATGATAAAGCGCCGAGGTATCTTTTTTTAAATCTTCTGCAAGTGAATGCATATACTGCTTTTCTTTTTCACGGTCGCCAAAATATTCTCTTAGGCTCTCCGCAAAAAAACCCATAGTTACGGCTAAAAATATCATTAGGAATTCTAAAAAATATTCCCTGAAATTTTTTCTTTTGTGCTGAAGGTCGGGATGATGATGTACTTCCATGTCTAGTGTTTGAGTTTCTGATGGAGGAATTGATGATTCCGGCAAACCTGAATTTGCTATAACTTCTGCATCTGAGGGTGGTTTGGGAATGTCTTTCTCTTCAGGCATTAATGGTTTGTAATAGTTTTAAAAATAGATAAAAGTTACGTAAATCCAAATTCAGACGGGCATCTTAATCTTAATAGTAAAATGATAGCTTCCAGTATTTCGATGCAGAAAGTGAAATCACCAGATTCTGATTCTTAAAATTTCATAATGATGTATATTTATATTCCAACTTGCATCATATGAGTTCCCCGAAAAATCAAGTCACACTTGCCGGGCTTCTAATAGCATTAGGTATTATTTACGGGGATATTGGAACTTCACCTCTCTATACTTTTCAAACCATCCTGACTGAGGGTGGTGGTGTAAGCAAAGGCCTGATTTATGGATCTCTATCATGTATTTTCTGGACATTGACGCTTCAGACCACATTTAAATATGTGGTTATGACCCTCCAGGCAGATAATCATGGAGAAGGCGGTGTTTTCTCTTTATATGCGCTGGTGAGAAGATATGGTAAAAACCTCGTGTATCCTGCCATTATTGGTGCCGGCACCTTGCTCGCTGACGGTATTATCACCCCTCCGATCACGGTCACATCAGCCATTGAAGGTTTAAACATGGTCAAAGGATTGGAACATACCATCGTCCCCGGCAATAGCCTGATATTGGAAATAGTTCTTTTGATCCTTTTGCTGCTGTTTATTTTTCAGCGATTCGGAACAAAAATAGTGGGGGGGTCTTTTGGTCCTTTTATGTTCCTATGGTTTTCTATGCTGGGAGTGCTCGGAATGGTTCAGATCATTCAGTATCCTGAAATTTTTAAAGGTCTGAATCCGGTCTATGGAATTGAGTTACTGATACAGCATCCCCGAGGTTTCTGGTTGCTTGGAGCTGTTTTTTTATGTACCACTGGTGCTGAAGCTCTTTATTCTGATCTGGGCCACTGCGGCAAAGGCAATATTCGGGTAAGTTGGATCTATGTAAAGATTACGCTTGTTTTAAATTATTTGGGCCAAGGCGCTTGGGCTTTAATGCAACACAAGGATTCGCTGGACGGTATTAATCCTTTTTTTGCCATTGTCCCCAGTTGGTTTTTATTGCCCAGTGTGTTGATAGCGACCATTTCATCGATTATTGCCAGCCAGGCTCTGATTAGCGGATCCTTCACCCTGATCAGCGAGGCTATTAGCCTAGGCTTCTGGCCAAGAGTAAAATTAAAATTTCCCACTAATGTTAGAGGCCAAATCTATATCCCTTCCATAAACTGGATATTATTTACGGGATGTGTATTGGTCGTATTTTATTTTAGAACAAGCGAGGCCATGACCGCTGCATACGGGTTTTCCATCACTGTAGCCATGCTTATGACGACTTTTTTAATGTTCTACTTTTTACGATATATAAAACATTATCCATTCTGGATTGTCGGCGCCATCATTACCATATTTGTATGTGTGGAAACCAGTTTCTTTGTAGCCAATGCTGTCAAACTTCTAAAAAGATTATTTTTTCTTGTATTTGAATTTGGTCTTATCACAACAATGTATGTATGGTACAACGCAAGAAAAATGACCCTCCGACTGCTGCCATTTGTTTATATTAAAGACTATTTTGTCATGCTGGAGCAATTGATTAGTGAGAAAACAATCCCCAAATACGCTACCCATGTAATATACCTCACAAAAGCAGGCAGCCATAAACAAATAGAGATGAGGATAATTGATTCTATCTTCAGTCATACGCCAAAACGTGCAGATGTATATTGGCTCCTGAATATTGGCCGGTCTGACGATCCCTATACCATGGAATATAGTGTTGAGCCATTGGTGAAAGACAAAATAATGAGGATAGACTTCAAACTGGGTTTCCGGGTTCAGCCAAAAATCGGGATAATGCTGCGCAAGGTAATATCAGACATGACTGCCAATAAAGAAATTAATCTTGACAATCGTTTTCCATCGCTGCATGCGCAAGGGCCCAATGATTTTAGGTTCGTTATCCTGGAACGCTTTCTATCCTACGACAATGAATTCTCTTTTAAAGAGGGATTTATTTTGAATACTTATTTCAGCATAATCAGGCTTGCACAGACAGACAGCGAAGCCTATGGTATAGACAGTAATCAGGCGGTTGTTGAAAAGGTTCCGTTAGTGGTTGCACCAATAACGAGCATTAACCTAAAAAGAATCAATTATAAAATCGACCATGAAGAGCATTAAGAAAAGTGAATGCAGTCTTTTTAAATATATTAAATCAGGTTCTATTGAGCATCTGGGTTAAAGAAGTTTGGTACACGCCGATCCTTTTGATAATGAAAAAATAATTTTTAGAAGCAGATTTATTTTTCAAATAATTTTCTTTCTTTCAGATAAGAATCATAATTGCAATATTTTTTTAGATGATCGCTATAGCCATTATGCTGGATTGCAGTAAATGGGTTGCTTACAATAAATCTCCCTTTATTTTTTAGCGAGCGATCTAAATCTTCATCCTCGCCCGCTTCAAGGAATATGTCGTAAAATTTGTCTTTAACGATATAGAGCGTTAAGCCTGAAAAGTCTGCCACAGTATTATCTGCATTTATAAGCCCATGGTAAATGCTTGCCAGGTATATTTCAAAATCCTGAAGTTTATTTTGAAGGAAAAAATCAAATGCGCCGTGGGCTGTAAATTTTACATCATCTGCTGCAATCAGGATTTCAGACAAATTATTGTCTTTTGCATACTTCACAATTTGTTTATGTGCTTTTGAAATTCCACGGGCCGTGTTATCTTGGCCGTCTATGATACCAGCCCATATCTTATATTCCGTGATGTGCTGCTCTTTTAGCTCCTTTTCTAATATTTTCAGCCTATCCCTACGATCCGGCAAATTAATTATATTGATAATCATATGCTTAGAACTTGCGATTCGCAATTCGCGAATTGCGAATTAAGGATTAATCCTTATATTTGTGCTATGAGACAGCATAACGGCATGCGGCCGCAGGACATCGTAGTACTTCTTAAGATCATAGCGCTGGACAATAAGCCCTGGCAAAATAAGGATTTATCCTGGTCGCTGCACATCAGTTCATCAGAGATTTCTGAATGCCTGAATAGAAATTACATTGCCGGGCTGATTGAATCCCAAAAGAAAAAAGTATCCAGACAATCTTTGATGGAATTTCTTGAACATGGCCTTCATTATGTATTCCCTGTAGTGCCTGGCCCGCTAACTAATGGTATACCCACTGCACATTCACACCCATTCATGAGCGAATATTTTAAAAGTGATGAATATTATGTCTGGCCTGATTTCGAAGGCAGGACAAGGGGATCAGCAATCCAACCGCTTTACAAAGAGCTGGCTAAGTCTGTGAAAAATGATGACATGCTGTATAAATTACTAGCGCTTATTGATGTTATCCGTGTTGGCAGGGCGAGAGAATTAAAAGTGGCAGTCAGTGAATTGAAAAAAATCATTTTGCATGAGCCATAGAGAAAACATCACCACGATCAAAGCTGTCTATAATGCATTAGGCCCTTTAAAGGATGATGTAGTATTTGTTGGCGGTGCAACGGTATCCCTTTATGCTGATCGCCTGGGACCTGAATTCCGACCTACTGATGATGTTGATATAGTCATTGAGTTATGGAACTATGACAACTATGCAGCTTTGGAAGAGCAACTGCGCGGGATCGGTTTCACTAATGACCAGGATTCAAAAATAATCTGCCGGTATAAAATTGGCGACATCAAAGTTGATGTGATGCCTACTGAAGGAAGCATCCTTGGATTCAATAACCAATGGTATCCTGAAGGGTATAAGGAAGCGATTGACTATGAGATTGACGAAAACCATACAGTAAAAATATTCAGCGCTCCTTATTTTCTTGCAACCAAACTGGATGCCTTTAATGACAGGGGAAATAATGATGGGAGAACCAGCGGTGATTTTGAAGATATCGTTTCCGTCCTGGAAAACCGCAGCAGCGTTTGGGATGAAATGAATGGTGCTCCAAAGCCAGTAAAAGAGTATCTGAAAAAAGAATTAAACAAATTATTGGAAAATATTTTTATTGAAGAGTGGATAAGTGCATGCATAGATTTCAGATCGCCACCAAGTACTACTTGGATCATGGAACGGATAAATGAATTTGTTGGTTCATGAATAAGTAATGCGATGAGTTCAGTATCATCTAATATTGTATGATTTATTTTTTAAAAATCTCATTATATAAAACCTTGAATGCATTTTCATATTCTGTGCAGCCAACTTGCTTTTTTATAAGATATCTGCCTTTTGATAAATGATGTTTGCTTGTGTTTAAAGGCAGATCCATTTTCTGCGCAATCTGGTCTTGTGTTAAATGTTCTGAATAAAAAGGTGCCAGCACTTCTCTCGTCTGCAATGGTAATGTTTCCGAAATCTCATTCAGTTTAGAAAAAGAAGTAATTAGGCTTTCTGAAAAAAGGGGGTACTTACACCCCGTGAACAGTATATAACGCCTGTCGAATGTGGATTCGATGCAGTGCGGTCACTTTCCGATGCAGAAAATACCATCGGCCGATTCTAGTGGGTTCTAGAAGAATTAGTAATGGATTAGTGATAAGAATATTGTGAAATGATTTATCCTGAAATTGGCAATTGAATCATACACTCCGTAAACTCTCCTTCCCTGCTATTTACTTTTATTTCACCGCTATGTGCCTTCACAATATCATAGCTTAAGCTTAATCCCAATCCCGTTCCTTGCCCTGTTGGCTTTGTAGTGAAGAATGGCTGGAAGATTTTGTCAACTACTTTTGGAGGGATGCCATTGCCGTTATCTTTCACTCTAATCTCAACTTGATCATTTATCCTTTTTGTGCTTAATGAAATGGCAGGCTCATAATTTTCAGCTTGTTGCTTCTTCTTTTCTGCTACTGCATATAACGCATTGCTGTACAGATTCAACAATACTATCCCAATATCTTGAGGGATGATATTGATATTTCCAATCGTATGATCAAAATCAGTTCTCATGGCTGCATTGAATGAATTGTCTTTAGCACGAAGGCCATGGTATGCTAATCTTAAATATTCATCTGCTAAAGCATTGATATCTGTTGGTTCTTTTGCGCCAGTGCTTGACCGTGAGTGCTGTAGCATCCCTTTAACGATGGCATCTGCTCTTTTGCCATGGTGGATTATTTTTTCTTCATTCTCTTTAAGCACTGATAACAACTCTTTAACCTCTTTTGAATTTCCAGCTTCATTAGCTTGCGAAGCTTCATCAATCAATTCCTTATTTACTTCCGAAAAATTATTTACAAAATTCAATGGGTTTTGAATTTCATGTGCAATGCCTGCAGTGAGCTCTCCAAGGGATGCCATTTTTTCGGATTGTATTAGCTGTGCTTGTGTTGCTTTAAGTTCCTTGAGCGTTTGTTCAGTTTTAGATTTCTGCAACTCGATCTGTGCCTTTTGCTGTGAAAGAATAAAAAAAGCTTTTTTCCTGTTGACACTGTTACGCCACATGATTAGTGATACCGATACAAGAATTACCAATCCTATAGTAAATACAAATTGTCTTGACCTGTTTTTGTCTTTCTCTTCGGCAAGCTTGCTTTGGGCATCCGTTTCCTGAGCGTGCAATTGTTCGGAGAATTCTGTTGCTTCTGCTTCACCAATATTGTGCGCACTGTCAACCCGAGCTGAATAATCAGCATTTATTTTGAGATAGTGCAATGTGCTGTCCTTCATGCCCAATTTGTCGTAATATTCGAAAATCAGTTTCGAAATCGGAACCATAAAATATGAATCATTGATAGCTTTAGCTGCGTCGAAGGCATGTTTCGCCTGTATAATAGCTTCGCCTGGCTGATTGGTTTTTTCCAAAATGATGGCATATTGATAATACATCAGATCAGCCATTTGGTGGTCGTCATTTCTTTTAATTGCTTCCAGACCTTTTAAAGCCAATTCTTTTGCTTGTTGGTACTCTTTTAAATTTGATTTTAGCATCGCTGCCCATTCTAAATAGAGGTCTCCAGTTACAAAATCCATGTGGCCATTGAAAGATTCTTTCGCATGGCGGAAATAAATTGAGGCAGAATCAAGTTCGCCGCTGAGTAAATAATTAACCGAACAGGCCACAAACGTTCTTGCTTTTATATTATAAAAAGGGTCTTTACTAAATCTAAAATAAAAAACCGCTTTTTCTAAATTGGCTCTTGCTTTATGAAACTGGTTTAAGAATGAATAAAGCTCTGCAATAGTTAAGTAACAGAAAGATGAGTAATCATAAAAACTTATCTGTTCAGCTAAGGTTATTCCTTTGTGCAGTACCTGCAGAGCAGCACCATATTGTCCGGAAAAGTAATAATAGGACCCCATGCGGGCGTATGATAAAATAAGCTGCCTTTTGTCAGCAAGGGGAGAAGACAGCTTAATATTTTCGTTCGCATAGAAATAGGCGCTATCAATTTTATCCGAGCAAAACACATAATAAATGCTCAGGCTGTCGAGAATGCCGAAACGTGAAGAATCTGAGTTTGTATTGTTTAACTCCATCCTCAACTTTGCGATGGTTGGATCCTGACTCTTTGCCCTTATATTCAATAAGATCAAAAGAATGATTAAGGAAACTGATCTTATACTCTTCATTTTATAGATGACTTAAATGCAGTTGGATAATAAACACCCCTTCCTTCTCCTTCTTTAATCTCGACTTTTATCTCGCTTCAATGCTCTATACTGATAAATCGACAAAATGATCAGGGATGATTGAGAGGAAAGGATGATGATTTGAAGTTACTGCGAAAAGCTTTCCGCCTTAAATTAAACACGATCCTGGCTTCATATCAATTAGATATCAATCTAAATTTTTGAACCCGGTTTCCAAGAATATCGCCGACATAAATATTCCCCTCATTGTCAACACAAATATCATGGTATCGGCAAACAGGACCGTTATATGAACCTGACCGCCCAAATTGAAACATTAAATTTCCCCCGGAATCAAACTCTATGATATTAGATCCCTTAATTATTGTATCCATAATAATGAGATAATCAACTGCAAATAAATGATGATTTCTTTTGTCGATGGTTACAGAGTATAAATTCGCAAATGACTGGTTTTTCCATTCCTTCAAAAACTTTCCACCTGAGTCAAATTCCTGAATTCGATTATTTTGACGATCGGCTACATAGACATTTCCTTTAGCGTCCATATCAATAGCATGTGGTATATTAAATTCGCCTGGTTTGTTTCCCTTCTTACCCCACTCAAAAAGAAACTTTCCAGAACTTGAGAATTTTACTATCCTGCTATTACGATAGCCATCACTGACATAGAAAGAACCATCCGCCCCAACAGCAATATCAGTGGGCCGGTTAAAATGCAAAGAATCATTACCAGGTATTTTTGCCTCACCCAACCTTATCAACAATTTTCCTTCATGACTAAATTTAAAGATTTGATGCAATCCAACATCTGTTACCCAAACATTATTGTCATTATCAACTGTTAACCCATGTGGCATAACAAACATATTGGCACCCCAACTATTTAAGATTTTTCCAGTTTGCCCGTCGAGCAGAAGTATAGTATTAGCAGAAATTAGGGAGTCAGGGAATTCTTCTTCCAATAATTTCCATCGTCTGCCAGGTCTGTGAAAAACAAAAACATTTTGGCTAGTATCAATGCCTATGCCCCCGGGCTGACTTAAAACATAGCCATCTGGTAGCTGAGGCCATTCATTTACCAATTCATATTTTGGCGGGTTTTTTACGGTTTTTAAAGCTTGGGGCATTCCTGCACTACAGCAGCAACTAAAAAAGACTGTCATAAATATTAATCTCCGGTATTTCTTTACCATAATGTATTGGTATAAATATTCGATGTTGCAATGAAAAGTGAATCTTAAATCACTTTTTGTCTTCAAGATAGTTGAACATATTCTGATGCAATCTACCGTATCGTACTGTATCATTGTTGCCTGTAATCTACCCCTAAATTCTTAAGATTTCAGCAAAACAAAAAGTAGTAACTGGATTAGGCACAACAATTCGTCTACTAAAGCAAACGAAAAGCAACAAAAGGCAAATGAAATACGCGTGAATAGTATATAACGCCTTAAGAATGTCGATGGAATGTAAGGCGGTCACTTTCCGATGCAGAAAGTGAAACCACCTGATTTTAGTGGGTTGTAGAGGAATTAGTGACGGATTAGTAATAAGAATTTGATTAGGATTGTGGAAATATTGAAATAAATAAATCGGAGGAATCTTTCAAAATAATAAAGAAACAAACCCCCAAGATGCTATCCAAATTTTAGTTTTTTTTGGTCGATTTTATAAGGATGTTCGACGACTAATTCATGGGTTAATGAAATGACAAGGGAAATTTGATGGAGTAAACTAATCCTACATGAAAAATGGAATCCGGGGTGTCTTTTTCGTTCAAATTGGTATTATGTTGCTGTCTTTATCGAGTGTACACCTAACCCTATTAAAGCATTTGGATCTACTTTCCATTATTCCTTTGTTATTGAGCAGCGTAATTCTGATCACCAGCCATTGGATGATTTATTAAAATCCTTTTAAACGAAAGAACTAATGAAAAAGACTGTATTGTTACCGGTGCTTATCGTGTTGATGGCCGGATTTTCTTCATCATTGACAGAAAAAAAGAAAGATCTCTCCAGGGCTGTTTCGAGGATCGCCCAACTATATATCAACCGGGTGAACTCTTTGGATTCCTTCCTGCAAACTTATCCGCGTTATTTTTATGACAGCAGTTTCGAAATAAGGGAGAAGAAATACGAAGAGTTATCTTTTTATTTCAGACAGTCCGCTGGTTTTATCATCTATTTCGAACCAAAACTTTATTACAGTAAACTGACAGGCCCATTCCAGTTCCATAAAAATGATAAAAAGGGTTTTTACAATGGATTGCCTGATGCATGGTTATTCCAGGGCCCGATTGGTAATGAGCCAGATAGTATGCTGTTAAAGGAATTCAGCAAGCAAGACAGCCTTGACCAGAAGGAATTTATCAATGAGGCAGTTGTAAGTTATCGAAAGGCGCTTAAGGATTGCAATTATGTTGATCATCTTCAGAGCATGAATGAGTCCATACTCTTTGATGCACTTCGTAAAGAGATATTCCGAATTAGTACAATTGATATTGCCAATAGTGATTTTATCATCGAAGAAGCAGCTATTCCTGGTCTTAATGGTTCAATGGATAGTTGGTTGCTTTTTACAGGGGAACTCGTGAGTGAGTTACCCGCTTCTCAGATTGAACTGAAAAAGCTATGGGCAATTTTATATAACGGTGAAAAACAT
>DATMMJ010000557.1:0-3308 GCA_035569795.1 Puia sp.
ATCACAGCGCTACGTGCTTTGAAGTGGTTTCTTCTGGCCTATTTGATACGATCGGCTTATTCCGGCACCTAACCAATGCGCAAGAGCAGAAGGTTTTGTTTTGGCTGAAATTGCTAGAGCTTGAAACCGTGAAATCAAAACGGCTCTCGCAGCTTTCGCTTGGACAGCAAAGAAGATCGCTCCTTGCCCGAGCGCTTATCAAAACCCCGCCACTCCTAATTCTGGACGAACCCTGTCAGGGATTGGACGAGGGGCAAACCCTTTATTTTAGAGATTTTATCAACCAGGTCTGCGTGGCATTTAATACTACGCTTGTCTATGTGAGCCATTACCCCCATCAAATCCCCCAGTGTGTGAACCATTTTCTGGAATTAAAGGATGGAGCCGAGCAAAAAATCAAAAATTATGAATTCTAGTTGCCTAACTAAAGTGTCAGGGAAGCTTGGCTCAATTCATATTCCTGTTACTAACTATTCGCCACAGTTTTCTCATTTTCAGATACATACAACTGAATAACCCACCTGGAAAATGTCTTTTCGAAAATCCATGCGCTTTGCTTTTGGTACCTCCTCTAAAGTGTCTGCCTACGGTTATGTATCCCCCGGAGCAATTTTTACGATTAATTAAACGACTAAAACCCGGCGGAGGAAATTTTCAGCGCCTTCGGTTTTAATAATCTATTCATTTTCAAATACTTGTGATTAACGGAATGTAAAATTATTTTTCCTAATTGATTCCGTGCATTCAATTGCATCAAAACACTTAATTTTGAATCCGCTTCAGGATTAAGGATAAACTCGTCTAACCCGGTATCAACCCACTTCATGAAGCATTGATTTTTAAATTTACTCCCATTAATTTCTTGCTTGCTGCCCGTTAATTCTGAATTATTATTTCATTTTTAAAATTGTGCTGTATGTACTGTTATGCGCTGCTGGAAAAAAATTTCCATTACTTGATTCAGGAAAAAGAAGGAGACCCCATTTCACTCATCAAAATAAATTTTGAGACGGATCAGTGTCTGTATATTTCGAAATATCTGGAAACAACTTTATCTGAATGGAGAAAAAAAACGGATTCTATTTTTGATATACTCGAATTGCTGGATGATAACAAAGTGAAAGAATGGGAAGCGGTTTACAATGATAGCGAAGACACCTACAACTACGAAGAGGATGACGAATAGCTTGGACTGAGAACAATTTCTTATAACCTGACAGGCATATTGCGCAACCAGAACCTGTCAGGTTTTTTATTATGGTCAAAAAAGGGGTTGTTATCTCTTAATGAGCCTTATCAAGTATAACAGCAAAATAGCACCACCTGTTGCAATCAATAATTCTCCCAAAAGGCTGCTGCTCCAAATGCCTAAAGCTCCTGCAACCCATCCGCCTATTACGGCGCCGAGTATGCCAATAACTATATTGCCAAGAAGCCCAAAGCCGCCACCTTTGGTGATCTGTCCTGCAAGCCACCCCGCAAGAGCGCCCAGCAAAATGAACCAAATAAAATGCATATTAGTTTGTTTTAAGGTTGAAAATAAGGGAAATAAAAGGTACTCTATTTTTTGTTACTGTGGAAATGTATAGGTTATAGAGCACAGTGAAACGGTATGATACGCTAGGGATACTTTGAATTATAGAGAAATGCGCAATTAGCGAATAAAAACTAATGTAGCGCTTTTGTCTTTTACATGCATTGAAAGTTTATCACACAAAATAATAGTTTGTTCCTTAAAAGAGGTATTTAATTCTATTTCCACTTTCTTTAATTCGGTGGAGGAAATATCGGTTATCGTATATTTAATAGAAACATAGTCATTGAAAAAAGTATTGTTTTTTTCCTTAAGACCGAATCCAAGAAATGATTTGTTAAGATAATCAAATCCTTTTTTATTTGTAATGATTTCAACCGAAGTGATCCTGTTGAAAGCCTTTGTAAATTTAGTTTTTGATTTCTTTTCTACAAATTCCCCCCAGCTTATTGGCTTTCTAATTTCATCCTCAGTAAAACCTCTTGCCTTAAGCATATCAGGTGTGTTTTCCATAACCCAGGCTGATGCAGGTACAATACTGTCCACCGAGTAAAGCGAAAGCGAATAAAACCATGAAAGTTTAATTCCATCTTTCATTAGGGTACTGGTGTCGCTTTTAACAGAGTCTTTACTGTCAGCTTTCCAATTTGCTTCCAATTTATTTATATCACCCTGTTTAAAGGTCATAAAACCAAATCCAATATTGCCTTCAGTAGCACCTGTAAATCCTTTTGGAGGAAAGACTTCAAAATAGGAATCCCGTCCAGTTAGATATTTACCTGACCATGAACCACCTGTTGTCGTTGTCTTTTTTTCTGTTGTATTACCCATTTTTTGCAAAAAGGCTGAATCAAAGATATGTGCATAGGAATTTGAATCCAGAACAAAATACAAATGATTTAAAAAAACAGGTACTTGGTTTATTTGAGCCTTACCATTGGTAGAAACGATTACAGATAATACTAAGTAAAGAACTGCTGTAAGTAAGCGCATAAAAAATATTTATTTCTGCGGAATACAAAAATAAGGCAATAAAGAAGGTGCTTTTAATGTAAGGAGTAATTTTTCCGGTCATGATTTTATCCCTAATCTCTTTTTGATTGTATTCCAGACTGGAATCACATCAGGCGATAGACCGAAATTAATAACCTCAAAAAGGTAAAGAAAGATAAATGTGGCGCTTCGCAAAAAAATCCATAAAAATCCGTAGTGCTCGTAAAATAGGTAATGGCATAGAAGATAACTTGTGAACCCTGCGAGGAGTGTGTACACCGTCTTGGCATTGAAGGGCTGCATGCCAAATTTCCTGAACAAGAATAAATATCTGATGGCATTGTAAATGGTGAAGGTGACAAGGTCAGCAATCGCAGGCCCAATTGCCCCCAGTTTTTTTGCAAGCACATAGTTTAGTGGGAGTGTAATGGCAAGTAACAGGATGCCCGTAAAAAAATCGAAGCGCCAAAAAGTGGATGTGACGATGATTTGAGAATTAAGACCGGTACCCATGTCTATTACTTTTGTAAGACCGATAAATAAAAAAATATATTGTGCCTCCAGATAATCTTTCTTTAGGTCAAATGTTGCAACTCCATCTTTGAAGTTTATCCATATTAACACAAACATGCCAACGGAAAATAGCAATTGATTGATTGAAGAGCGCTGATAAATGAGTTTGATTTTATCGTAATCCTTATCTTTCCATGCCTTTGATAGCGGAGCAATCGATGCGGCTATGATACCGCGCTGTGGAGCCTGAATCAGGCTGGAAATATAT
>DATMMJ010000558.1:0-5482 GCA_035569795.1 Puia sp.
CTGTCTTCCACCATCCTGAGCATTTGCGGCAGCAGCACACCACCACTTGCAGGCAGCGGCATCGTGATAACCGTATACTTGCCTTTGTACGAGAAAACAGTTGGATCCCTTTGCTTTGCTTGATAATTCCTAAGGTCGCCAAGGGTCACGATCCCATTGGCTCTTTTCATTTCGGCAACAATAAGGTTTGCTGTCTCGCCTTCGTAAAAACCTTTAGCGCCACTGTCTCGAATCAGCCTGAGGGTTTTGGCCAGTTCTTTTTGAATCAATGTATCGCCTGCTTTCCATAGCTTTTCTTTCACAAAGACCGGCATAACGGTGTTGTATCTTTTGAAATCTGCCTGTAATTCGTTTAATCCCGCGGCTTCGGCGCGAGTTATGGCAAAACCTTTCTCTGCAAGGTCTATTGCGGGTTGGATTAATTTTTTGATTGGCAGCTTTGCATACCTTAATTCAGAGAATATCCCTGCAACCGTCCCCGGAACTCCCGATGACAAATGGCCATTCTGGCTGAGGCTCGTCTCAGCGTTTCCGCTCGAATCAAGATACATGTTTCGCGATGCCTTGCCTGGGGCTTTCTCTCTGAAATCTATTGCAATGTTCTTCCCGCTGGACAAATGCGCGACCATGAAACCGCCGCCTCCGATGTTGCCCGCGCCGGGATATACAACTGCCAGGGCAAGTTGCGTAGCAATGGCGGCATCAACGGCATTGCCTCCCTTTTTTAATATTTGTACACCCACCTTGCTTGCAAGGGAATGTGCGCAGACTACTGCACCCCGGTTGCAATGGATTTTTTTTTGAGATGAATAGAAATAGGGGTGCATCTGCACCTGAGCACATATGTGCGCGGGCAGGTAACAGGTAATGAAAAATGCGCTTATTTTAAAAATCCATTTTTGAACCATAGCGGAAGAAGTTTTGTAAAAAAAAGGTTAATGCGTAAAATTATGTTACTCGAAATTAAAAATTGAAAAATTTCTAGTTTAGGAGCTTTTTGCAGCGGCCTTGCTTGATTGGGTATACGAGACAAGCAAAATGAAATAGTAAATACGCTTGGAGCTCAGAAGCGCTGTAGGTCCATGCCTCTCATTACAAATATGCTGGTGGCGCATGAAGGCTTAAGCCTCGATGTATCCATTTTTTGAAACACTTGTGTCTTCCAAAAGATTTGATCCTCATTGAATATTCTATTTTTCGTGCTTGCACTGCTTCCAGATATCTAAATCCTTCAACGGTTTTTTTATCTTTATCTCTTTGCTTACTTTCACGCCCTATAAAAATTATTATGAGAAGATTACTCGCGTCAATTGTCCTTGGAATCTTATGCAAGATGGTTTTTTCTCAAAATGTCGAGTCACCAGAAAAATTTCTTGGTTATTCTTTGGGGTCTCATTACACGCCACATTTTAAATTGGTGAATTATTTCATACAGGTTGCTGAAAATGCCCCAGGTATGGTTAAGCTCGAGCAGTATGGGGAGACTAATGAAGGCCGCCCATTACTACTGGCATATATTGCAAAACCAGAAAACCTGCAACGGCTGGAATCTATACGTTTGAACAATTTGCGGCTTGCCGGGATCGCCAAGGATAAAATATTGGGTGATGAAAATGCGCCCGCAATTGTTTGGCTCAGTTATAATGTGCACGGTAATGAAGCAGCGTCCTCAGAAGCAGCAATGAAAACAGTGTATGAGTTAGTGAATCCTGCCAATTCCCAAACAAAACAATGGCTTGAGCACGTGGTAGTGATAATTGATCCCTGCATAAACCCGGATGGGCGTGACCGGTATGTGAACTGGTATAATTCCGTAGCAGGGAGTGAAGCGAATCCAGATCCGCAATCAAGGGAACACAACGAACCCTGGCCGGGCGGCAGAACCAACCATTATAACTTTGACCTCAACCGCGACTGGGCCTGGCAAACACAAATTGAGACACAACTGAGGTTGAAAAAATATAACGAGTGGCTTCCCCAGGTGCATGTGGATTATCATGAACAAGGTTACAATGCGCCGTATTATTTTGCTCCGGCTGCAGAGCCTTATCATGAAGTGATCACGCCATGGCAAAGGGAATTTCAAACCCAGATTGGAAAAAACAATGCTAAATATTTTGACCAGAACGGGTGGCTTTTTTTTACCAAAGAACGCTTTGATCTTTTTTATCCCAGTTACGGGGATACCTATCCTATTTACAATGGTGCGATAGGGATGACCTTTGAGCAGGGCGGGATCCGTGCGGGTTTACAGATTGTGAACCAATCAGGGGACACGCTTACATTATCTGATCGTCTGTTGCACCATTATACTACGGGTATGTCCACCATTGAGGTTACTTCGCAAAATGCTGCTAAAGTGGTAAAGGAGTACAAAAAATATTTTGCCAGCGCAAAGACAACTCCTTACGGAGAATTCAAATCGTATCTTATAAAAACAGATCTGCAGAGCGATAAATCAACTCAATTAAAAAAATTATTGGACAGAAATCTGATCAACTGGAATTATGTCTCCACAGGCAATTTTACTGGTTTCAATTATTTAACGGGCAAGAACGAACCGTTCAAAGCAGATACCGGCGATATTGTTATCAATGCCAACCAATCAAAATCAAACCTGGTCAAAGTGCTTTTTGAGAGAAATTCGAAGATCAGTGATTCTGCTACTTATGATATTACAGCATGGTCAGTGCCCTTTGTTTATGGGCTTAAAGCTTACGGTCTGACTACTTTCGTTAGTGGCATGACCAGTAATCCTGCGGCTCACGACGCGGCTTTTGTTGCAGGGGCATATGCCTATGCGATAAAATGGAATGGATTGAACTGTGCGCAGTTTCTTGTAGAGCTTTTAAAAAAAGGCGTGAAAGTTCGTTTTACGGAGCAACCATTTAAGTCAGCCAACCAGGATTTCGAAAAGGGGACGCTTATTGTTGCAAGGACCAGCAATAGCGGGCTTGGGAAAAATCTTGAATCGGTTATTAATGAAGCAGCACAAAATACAAATGTTACTGTGTTTGCTCTTTCATCAGGCTTTGTTGACAAAGGCTATGATATCGGCAGTGACAGAGTGCATCTGATCCACAAGCCACATGTAGCAGTGCTTACAGGCAATGGCGTTGGTTCAAACGCTGCGGGTGAAGTATGGCATCTTTTTGAGCAGCAGTTAAATTACCAGGTGTCGCTTATTAATGCAGATGATATCAGTAGAGTGGCATGGAAAAATTATGATGTCCTTATAATACCCGACGGCAGGTATAAATTGTTTAGCGATAAAAGTCAATTGGACGGGTTAAAAAGCTGGGTGCAGGAGGGTGGAAAGATCATTGCAATGGAAAATGCAGTCCAGCAATTCTCCAAATCAGATTGGGGGCTGAAGCAAAAAAATACAGAGGATAAAAAAGAGGATGAAAAAGACAAGAAAGAGGATTATTCAGCACTCCACCGGTACGAAAACCGGGAAAGAGATGATCTGGTGAACAGTACCCCTGGCTCTATTTACAGAGTGGAGCTTGATAATTCTCACCCCCTTGCGTTTGGGTATCCGGATTATTATTACACATTAAAGCAGGATGAGAATGTATATGAGTTCTTAAAAGAAGGCGGCTGGAATGTGGGAATCATAAAGAAAGATAATTATATCAGTGGTTTCACAGGAAGCAAAGCAAAGGAAAAACTAAAGGATGGTTTGATATTCGGCGTGCAGGAACTGGGGCGAGGCCAAATTGTATATCTTGCTGACGATGTGCTCTTCCGTAGTTTTTGGGAAAACGGAAAACTGCTTTTTTGCAATGCTGTGTTTTTGGTCGGTCAGTAATAAATCCGGATGAGTGTCCAAATTTGGTTAGGGCCTCGTCTTTTATTTTGCAGCTGAACATACTCGGAGAGATTCGTTAATTTACCTTTTTGTTTAATAAAAGACTACCCTTATCTGAAATTCATTTTAAAAATCTTTGGATGAACAAGCAAGTCATTATAATTCTTTTTACAGCACTTATATCACATTCTTTTTTACCAGCTCAGACACCAGCATCCTATACTTCAGCAGAAATATTTCTTCGCCTGAAAAAATTAAATGTGCTCGGCTCTGTGCTGTATATAGCAGCACATCCGGATGATGAAAATTCCCGGCTGATCGCATATATGGCCAAAAACAGGTTATACCGCACAGGGTACCTGTCTATTACGCGGGGCGACGGTGGTCAAAACTTAATCGGCGATGAGCAAGGCATTGAGCTGGGTTTGATAAGAACCCAGGAAATGCTTGCTGCACGAAGGATTGACGGAGCGGAGCAATTCTTTACCCGGGCTTTTGATTTTGGGTATACCAAGACAACTGAGGAAGCCTTAAGGACATGGGACAAAGAAAAAACTTTGAGCGATGTAGTTTGGGTGATAAGAAAATTCCAGCCCGATGTCATCATCACGCGTTTTCCTGAGGATGTTCGCGCAGGTCATGGTCATCATTCTGCATCTTCAGTTCTTGCGCATGAAGCCTTCCTTGCTGCAGCCGACCCCAACCGTTTTCCAGAACAACTAAAATATGGAGTGGAGCCGTGGAAAGCAACAAGACTCTTATGGAACACGTTCAATTTCGGCAACGTTAATACCACTAGCGATGATCAGTTGAAATTGGACGTGGGCGTTTATAATCCAATACTGGGAAAGAGCTATGGAGAGATAGCTGCTGAAAGTCGCACGCAGCATAAGAGCCAGGGTGCCGCATTAACAAAGACCCGTGGACAAACCATTGAATATTTTAATCCGGTTTTGGGCAGTGGTCCCCATAATGATTTGATGGATGACGTGCAAACTGGATGGGGGAGGGTAGCAGGCGCTGAAAAAATTCAAGCGCTTACGGACCAACTAATTCAAGAGTATTCTCTTTCCAATCCCGAAAAATCAGTTCCGGGACTGGTGGGTTTGTACAAAGAAATTGCAAAGCTAAAAGATGGTTACTGGAGGCGTCAGAAGCTCAAGGAGACAGAGCTGCTTATAGAGGCATGCGGCGGCATCTGGCTGGAAGCCACGGTATCAAATGGGTACGCTGTGCAGGGAGATTCAATGAGAATTATTTTTTCCATGATCAGCCGCCTGGAGCAAAATGCAAAACTAAATGCGATCAAGGTCGATGGTTTTGATACTTTGTACGCGCAGCATCTTGATTACAATAAAAATTTCAGTTTCTCCAAAACCATTTTAGTATCTGCTAAAAAGCCGATCACCAATCCCTATTGGCTTGAGCAAGAGATGTCACCCGGCTCCTATAACGTGAGTGATCAGGCACTGATTGGCGAGGCGCAAAGTAAACCTGCTTATGAGGCAGAGTTCCAGTTGACGATTGAAGGGCAGGATTTTGCATTCACAAAACCTGTTCAGTACCGGTTCACTGATCCCGTCCGCGGGGACTCCTATGAGCCGCTCACTGTGCTGCCACCTGTCACCGCTCGCATGGATCCTGAACTCGTATTATTTGCTGATAGGG
>DATMMJ010000559.1:0-3425 GCA_035569795.1 Puia sp.
AAGTTAAAAGTAGATAATTTTATGAAGACCGTGCTAGTTGATATGGACGAAGTGATTGCGGACCCCACACAGGCAATGATTCAATGGTACAAACAGAATTTCGGAGGTGACATTGATTACGCAAAGATGCTCGCAGGAGGATCGATGGTGAGCGGTTTCCCTGAGGAGCACCAGGCTAAAGTACGTCAGCAATTGTATGAGCCTGGTTTTTTTCGCCACCTTCCTGTTATGGAAGACAGCATAGAAGTGCTGGAACAAATGAATACACGATATGAAATTTTTATTGTTTCTGCAGCAACTGAATTTCCCAATTCTTTAAAAGAGAAATTCGATTGGCTCCAGGAGCATTTCCCCTTTTTTACCTGGCAGCAACTGGTCTTATGCGGCAGCAAAAAATTAATGCAGGGCGATTTTATGATTGACGACCACGCAAGGCATCTGAATAATTTTAACGGCAAGCCCTATCTTTTTTCAGCTCCGCATAATTTAAACGAAACCCGGTTTGACCGCCTGAACAACTGGAAAGAAGTTGCTAAAGTATTCTTAAAATAATGATTTGCTCATAGCGCAAAGCTGGAAACAAACCCCAAAAATCAGCTGTCTTTCAACTGAACATTCAATCCACATGATATGTGGTAATAATAGGAAGACCTGGCACAAATGGGAATAGTTTTTTACAGCTTACAATGTACTACCCAAAGGTTTGAAAATAAATAGCCGCAATTGTTCATCGCGGCCATCGGTTGGATCTGGGGTTAGGGGAAAGAAAATATTTTGAGACCCAATAAGCAAGCGCAGAGAGTGATCAATAAAATCGTTTGTAGGGTAACTAATAATAGGGAACGGATCAGGTTACAATTAACCTTGTTTTCGGATATTAGATTTTACCAATTTCCCTGCTGCTTACTGGTTGTTCGTTATAGAAATAAAAGAACTTGTTTCTTATTTCACTGTCAGGCGCCCATTTTCGATCCTTTCATCACGGCTGAATATTTCAAAAAAATAGTTGCCTTTTGCAAGATTCACGAATGCAGTTTTTTCATTGCTCCGGATATTTGCCTCGGCTTTCAGTCTGCCATCTATATCAAATAAATAGAACCGGTAAGTCTTATTTTGTTGTGGACCCGTAGTAATAAGTAATTGATGGAGCGAGGAGTTTGTATGCATTTCGATAGTGTAATTTTTGTTTTCGAAAAGCTTGCTAATTACGATTGTGTAGGAGTGGTCTGTCGTTGAAGGTTTTGATGTACTTGAAGATTTTTCTTTTGAAGAAAATGCAGGTAGCGTGAAAAGCGCAACCATAATGGTACATGATAAATTTAATATCATTTTTTTCAAGAGTACAGTTTTCTTCATCTAAAAAATTTATAGATACAAATCAAATGCTTATTGCAACCAAGTTATTGATCTCTCCCATTTTAGAATCGCAGTATCGGACAATGCGTTGAGTTTCTCCATTCTGCTTCAGCGCGGTTTACTAAACGGATGCCAAGCTTAAAGCCTAACGTAAAGTAAGCGTCTTTCTGACTGGGATCACCTCTTTTATCGCCTGGATTATAACCGCTGTTTGGCGTATTGCGTAATGGGCTTTTGTTAGACATATAGTCCGCAATTACTGCCTGTGACGGTGACAAGTATTTGTAAAAAAGGCTTGGATCAACATATGTTGTACTTACATCATCTAAGTAATCAGTGAAAGTCTTCCGGTGTATGATCTCAAATCCAATATTCACATTTTCATTGAAATAATATTTAACACCAACACCCATAGGAATATTAATCTGAGTGAGAGAATATTGCTTTCTGGTGGGATACTCTTTGAACCCTTGACCTTCAGTATGCAGAGGCTGTAAGTCCACCCAGGTTTTATTGCCGCTAGGATCTGTGTAAGTGCCTTGTGGATTGAAATGAAAAACACCGATGCCCAGCACGCCATAGGGCCTAAGTCTTCCTTGGACATCTGTAGGATCGTTTTCCAGAAATACAGTAGGATAAAGCTCAGCAGCAAGGTATCCTTCTACTATAACAGAGCGGAAATCGAGGTTGCGATTTTTGCGCGTAGTTTCATCCCCACCTTTGCTTGATATAATGCCATCGTCTCCTGCCACATTTCCATAGTTTAAGGCAACACGGATACCGAACCATTCTGCTGGATGTGCAGTAACAGAAGCACCGAAAGTTAATTTTGTGAGGTTCATGTTGTAGTCTTTCACAAATGTGGTACCATACCCAGCGTGGCCCCCCAGATCGCCTAAAAAGGCCATTGACCCAACTGTAATGCCGCCTTCTAAATAATTTCCCGCAGACAACTGGCTGAAAGAAGAAAAATGCAGTGCAAGTGCTAAAGAAAGGGATAAGAAACACTTCTGCAATAAGGAGTGTAAACTCGTTTTCATGAATATTCGATTTTAGTTTTCCGATGGTTTGGATTCTGGTTACAAAATAATAGAAAACCAGATGACTAACAAGAAACGAAGAAAATATTCTTTTTGTGTGTGAATGACAAAATAATTGTTAATTAATTTTTGAAACAAGTGCTTTTACTATTGTTTTCATAGTAACATTTCAATATGCTCTATGCCATCTTCAATGTAAATATCACTTGATTGTCTGAATCCAAAAGATTCATAAAATTGTTTGAGGTATAGTTGCGCGCCAATTTTTATTGGGATACCTGCGCCAAATAACGAATTTGCTGTGGTGATGCTTTGTTGAATCAAATTTCTACCAAGGCCTTTTCTTCTTGCAGATGGTGAAGTTACTACGCGCCCTATCGAAATTTCCTCATAGCAAATACCCGCTGGGACAATTCTAGTGTAAGCCACTAATTTTTGCTGTTGCCAGCCCATCAAATGAAAACATTTCTGGTCTTTGTCATCGGCATCCTGAAAAATGCAGTTTTGTTCCACGACAAAAACTTCATTTCGCAGTTGCAAACAAGCGTATAACTCCCTTGGACTCAGCTCATCAAATTTTTTGCAAGACCAGTTCATTTATGTGTGCAGTTTTTCGTGAAGCGTTTCCAGTTTTGGGTATTCGGGATTCTTGTGTTCGAATTTTTTATTGCTTTTTTTTGATGCTATGTTTTCTCATTCTTAATATCCGTACTTGTCTTTCCACAAATTTTTCAAAAACTTCCTCAATTCCTCTTCCCTTGCATTTTTGCCCGGATCATAAAATTTCGTTCCAGAAATTTCATTTGGCAGATATTCCTGTGCGGAGAAATTATTGTCATAGCTGTGGCTATATTGATAATCTTTCCCATAGTCAAGGTTTTTCATCAGATTAGTTGGGGCATTTCTTATATGTAAAGGCACCGGCAGATCACCATATCTATCCACTGCCTCCATCGCCGATCCTATTGCTTTTAAGGAAGCATTGCTTTTTGCAGAACAGGCTAGATATGCTGCACATTGGGATAATAT
>DATMMJ010000560.1:0-6236 GCA_035569795.1 Puia sp.
TGTATTTCTTACTGCTAATTTTTGACCATTGCATAAACAACTGATAATCTATACGGACGGAGCCTCCCGCGGAAATCCAGGACCTGGCGGATTTGGGGTCATACTCATGTGGGGCAAAACAAGAAAAGAGCTGTCGGGAGGCTACCGGTTAACTACTAACAACCGTATGGAATTGATGGCTGTGATCGCAGGACTCGAAGCGTTGAAAAAAGAAAACCTCAACATTACTATCTATTCCGACAGTCAGTATGTTGTCAAAGCGGTCCAAGAAGGCTGGTTGAAAAACTGGGTGGCGACGGATTTTAAGGGTGGCAAAAAAAATAAGGACCTATGGCTCCATTATCATGATCTTGCGCAGAAGAATAATATCCGGTTTGTTTGGGTGAAGGGGCACAGTTCTAATCCTCACAATAACCGTTGTGACGAATTGGCAACTGCTGCTGCAGAAGGAAAAGATTTGCCGAGTGATGAAGAATACGAAAAACAAATGGGTAAATGAATGTAATGCAACAAAGGAGGATGCGTACTTAAAAAAGTACCACCGCTTCCACTGACTCCGCGAATTATTTAGTTCGATGCAAATCCAGATCCTGAAAATCGTAACTGAAATCTGTAAGCGGAGAAATAGGCTTCATGGTAATGGCGGAAGCATTTCCATTTTCATCTAAGCTGAAAGAAACAAACGCATCTGCATCCATCGACCTGTCACGCCATTTTACCACAAAGCTATTGCTTTTGTAAGCAAACATTTCGCCGGTCAGTTTTGGGGAACGTTTGGAATCGAACCAAAGCTTGCCATTCTTGGTAGAGATGAACACATCGCCAAACCATTTGTCTGTGAATGTCCCGATGTACGATGAATAATCTTTGTTAATAATTTTTTTGCCGGCTTCCTGTATTTCATGCCAGATTGAATCAGTTAGTTTTTTTTCTAGATCCATTGATTGTTTTCTGCGCCCTGCATATTCAGTAACGCGGTCTGTGCCTTTGATGCCAAAGTATGCATCTTTGATTTGATTTGTGATGCTCGAAAATGCGCCGCCCTCCTGTTGATTGGTCAATACAATAATTCCTAAATTCAATTCCGGTATCATGGTGATCTGTGTTACCATGCCTTCCAGTCCGCCCGTATGGCTTATTTGCTTGTATCCTTTAACGTCAGAAATCCCAAAGCCCAATCCGTAAGATGCGAAGTGTGTGTTATAAGGGCCTGGTGAGTGGACAGGTATGATAGTCTGTGGCGTCCACATTTCTTCATGCACAGCTTCAGAGAAAAGTTGCTTAGTCAATCCGTCGCCATATTTTCCATTGGCCAATTGCAGCATCACCCATTTGCTGAGATCAGCAATGCTGCTGTTGATGCCACCGGCGGAATGACCAACTTTCAATGAGCTGCGCGCTATCACCTGCACCTTCCCATCAACCGGCGCATGACCGTCAATGACATCTGATTTGTCTTTTAAGCGATCAAAACTGGCGCCACTATGGGTCATACCGATGGGCTTCATTATCCTTTCTTCAATAAAGTCATCCCAGCTCTCGCCACTCACACGTGCTATCACTTCGCCGGCAACGATGTATAAATTATTGTCATAATCGTATTTAGTACGGAATCCGGAAACAGCTTTCAGGAAACGCAGGTTGTATATTATGTCTTTCAAAACAAAATCACTGGAATCGGGAAAGAACATAAGGTCACCTGCCCCAAGGCCCAGTCCACTGCGGTGGGTTAACAAGTCCTTGATTGTAAATTCTTCTGTTACGTAAGGGCTGTACAATTTAAATTCCGGAATATAGTCTCTCACTTTATCCTCCCATTTTATTTTTCCTTCATCGACCAGCATGCCGAGAGCCGCAGCAGTAAAGGCTTTACTGTTGGATGCGATTCCAAACAAAGTGTTCTCATCTACTTGCTGCAGGGTGTTCAATGAACGCACCCCATAACCTTTGGAGTGGATCACCTTGCCATCTTTGATTACAGCCACGGCAATGCCGGGCACGTCAAAAGCCTTCATGGAACGCTCTGCAAGGTTGTCAATTGCTGCGCTGCTCAGCGGCTGCCCGCAAGCGATGAGGTAAGTAATAAAAAAAATAAAAGTGGCGGCTGATTTTTTCATAATGCTTTTAGTTATTATAGAACAATGTAGCAAAGATCATCATGGCGTTAAAACCAAATGAGTGAATCATATATTAAATTCCTGTTCAACGGATATTCCAGAGGGAACAAAACAAAAATGCCATGTCAATTCGAAACATGGCTTGTGCGTTGGAAAATAATAAATCATGCCGGCGATAGCGTGGTTTGCTTTTTGCTGATTAAATAATAGGTGCCAAATAAAATGCCGCTAAAAACAATGGTTGCGACTACACTTGTTCCGTAAAAAGGCAAAGCATCGGTGTAGCACTGCATCAGGCCGCTAAAAGTTTTCGGCCTTCCAAGCCCGCGGGTGCCACTCCAGCCTGCCCACAAAACAAGGTTTGACAAAAGGAAATACCCGCTGGGCGCAACAAGTGAAGCGATGAAAATACTCTGCACATTTATTTTCTTTATAAAAAACCCAATCACTACCAACAACGCGAACAGCAGATAATTTTGCCACTGGCCGTCATAAAAACCTTCAATCGATGAAAGTCCCTTCATATACAAAGCCTGGTAAATAATATCGGAAATTAACATAGACAGCACGGGGAGCGCAAATGCCCATTTTTTGTTTCTAATGACGGCGCCTGAGAACACTGCCATTGCCCATTGAGGTGCAAAGCCCCAGGGCCTGCCGGGGATGATACGGTATAAGGCTGCCACAAGTGTGAGTAGTAACAAGGACCAGATCAAAGACTTATTAAGTTTCATATTATGTGTTTATCTATCACAAATTTAATGCATTCAGCTATTCTTATTTCAATTTCTTCACGGCTCTCAAAAAGGCACTGAAGCCCGGTATAATATGGCATTTTCTTCAGCTGTAACGGTAAATCGGGCGCCATCAAAACCAACGAAAGCCTCTCCCGCTGAGAGGACAATGTCATTTTCCGGGTTTTCCCTGACACGGATCAAACCACTCATAACAATAAAGATTTCTATGGATTTGGAGATGGATGGGACAGCCTGGCCAGTTTGAATCTCCATTTTCCCCAATTCAAAATCAACCGCTGGAGCTCTATATGCCACGAGATGTTCTGTTGTTTTTTTTCCATACACAATATCCGGTATAGTCTGCTGAAATTTTATATGTTTCAATAATTCATTTACGTCCACGTGTTTTGGTGTTAAGCCACCACGCAGCACGTTATCAGAGTTGGCCATGATCTCCACATTCTGGCCTTCCAGATAAGCATGTGGCAGACCCGCATCCTGGAAGATAGCTTCTCCGGGATGCAATTGCAACAAATTGAAAAGATAGATAGAGAAAATCCCCCTGTCCATTCTGCCTGGCTCATTGTAAGCCAAGGCAGCTCTCGCAGCCCAGAAATTCTCGTCGCTTTTTTGCAACTGCTCTTTTTGATACGCACCGATGATCCTTTCTAGTAATGGCTGCAACGTTTCATTCACAATGTCCTGATCCATTTCCATTACTGTTTTGTACAATTGATAATAATCACCATTTTCAAAAATTGCAAGAAGGAACCTAAGTTCAGGGGTATGATTCAAAATTGTCTTCAACTTATCTGCTGGTTTGAAGCCATGCAGGAGCCAGAACTCGCTCAGGGCAAGCATTAGTTCCGGCTTGTGGTTATCGTCCTTGTAATTCCTGTGTACCGCATTTAAAGGAATGCCTTTTTTATTCTCATCCGAAAATTCTTTCTCTGCACTTTTTTTTGAAGGGTGCACCTGTATAGAAAGCATGTCTTTAACATCCAGGATTTTTAGCAGGTAGGGCAATCTGCCAAATTGCTTGTTCGCATAACTTCCTAAAGTTTCTAGAGGGAATGTTTTTATATATTCATTCAATTTTACTTTATGGTCTCCCGTGATGATAATTTCAGAGCTTGCATTCTCATGCGCTCCCAACCAGTATTCCGCAAAAGGTTTGTATTCATCATTTTGAACATGCAACAGTTGGGCTATGAATCTGAAGCCTCCCCAGGGGTAATGCTGCACTTTGCCAATCAGTTTGAAAACTTTATTTTGTATGGTTTCCAAGTATAGGTATTTAATTGCAAAATAATCAAAAGAAATATAGCAATGGCAGCCCACGGAGATTTCGGCGTTATGGACGATACTTGCAATGGACTCACCCCAGCAGCAAGACTAATAAATCTACAATCATCGGGACCGGTGGTCTATTTTTTTTGCGGGAACCGGCAACCCGGAATACTTCTTCATGAAAGTTGTTAATGTATACTGGTAAGTAACGGGAAATCTCGGACCAACCGATAGTGGTGGTGCCTATAAGTTTACCGATTATAATTTACCACTTTTCACTTTCTCCATAATCTTTTCCACCACACTATAAGTTGCCGGGCAATATTCAATATTTTGTTTGTACATGTGGATGTAATCCACCATTTTCTTTTTTGTATGGTGCGGAAATCCTGCACAGTCGCTTGGCCGCACCATATAAATGCTGCACATATTTGTTGAGAGGTCAAGGAACTGGCAAGGCTGCTTTTTGTTCAACCAGTCACCGGTCTTGTCTTTATAAAGCCATTTTTCGCGGAATGCTTTCTGGCTCATTCCAAGATATTTTGAAATGCGCTCAATATCTTTTTTTGTATATGTGGGCGACATCGTCTTGCAGCAATTGGCACAATCCAAACAATGCATTCGCTTCCATACTTGCTTATCTGCATCGGCAGTCAAGATATCCAGGTTCTCGGGAGGTTGCTTTTCAAGTCTGGTCAGGAAATTTTTGATTCGCCTCTTGCTATGTCTTATTATTTGTTTGAATGAACGCAGATTGATGGTTGCCATGAAGGGTTGACTTAAACAGCAAATATGGATTAAAGAAGATAAGCTGCAAAGAAAATTTTTGAGCAATTGCCTATTATGATATAAACTTGCTGCATGTGGGATGCAACTAAAAACGGGTTCAAAGCATATTTGCAATTAGAAAGATCGTTATCTGACAATTCCGTGGAAGCTTATATGCGCGACGTAGAAAAGCTCACAGATTTTCTGCAGCAAACACATGGCATGAAATCGCCCGGCGAAATTGAGCTGGAAGACCTGAAAGAATTTGTTAAATGGATCGGCGGATTGGGGATGACAGCGACCTCACAGTCACGCATAATTTCGGGCATCCGTTCTTTTTACAAGTATTGCTCAATAGAAAACATCATACACAAGGACCCGACCGTGTTGCTTGAAACACCCAGGTTGATGAGAAAGTTACCCGACATTCTCTCCTTTGAAGAAATAGAAAATATCATCTCTCAGATTGATCTCAGTACAGCAGAAGGTGGCCGTAACAAAGCAATCCTGGAGACCATGTACAGTTGTGGCTTGCGGGTAAGTGAGGTGGTCAACCTGCGCATCTCTTGTTTATATCTTGATGTCGGCTTCATACGGGTGATTGGCAAAGGGGATAAAGAAAGATTGGTGCCTATCGGCAGATCAGCTATTAAGTACATCACCATCTACAAGAATGAAATTCGGGCGCATATGGCAGTTATACCAGGCAATGAAGATATTTTATTCCTGAATAGGCGGGGTAGCAAATTATCCAGAGTGATGATTTTTTTATTGCTGAAAGACCTGGTGACAAAAGCAAAAATAACCAAGAATATCTCGCCACATACTTTTCGCCATTCTTTCGCCACCCATTTGGTTGAAGGAGGGGCTAACCTGCGGGCCGTGCAGGAAATGTTGGGCCATGAAAGTATTACCACCACGGAGATCTATACTCATTTAGATCGAGAATATTTAAGAGAAACATTGCACAAGTTCCATCCAGCCTTCAAGAGTTGAGTAGAAGGGGCAATGCATTGGGTGATACAATAGGTTTGCACTGTAATTGGCCCGTAACTCGTTAGGGGAACCATTCCAACAAACAAATCGGATACATATTTAATTAAAATGCTTACGTGTTTGAGAATTTATGGATGCAACAATTTTCAGGTGGTAATTATGAAATTGCTTACGTGATTCAAAAAACCCGTGCTGTCCTGGTAAGATTTGATTTTAGAACGATTCATTGCACCCTCTCTCTCCAATTACGATATTAGCCTGCTACCTTATTCAATCTTCTGTTCTTGCTTCTTAAATATTTCTCCCTGATGATCATGCTCAGCGGTTT
>DATMMJ010000561.1:0-3163 GCA_035569795.1 Puia sp.
GAAGGCTGACTGGCAATAAATGCCGCCGTTGCTTATTTTTGGCTGGGTCTGGGAATGCGAACCATCAGCATTACTAAAAATGCCTTTCAAAAGCTTTGTCAATCCATGTAACGTGAATTTATAGATCAGTCCATCCACATCGGTAACAGTAAATGAAGTGATCGTAGTTCTAATGCCTTGGCTTGTCATGGAAGGGTCAAGCGTGAGAGCGATCTGTATTTTGGTATCACCAAGCGCGACGCCATGCCACCCGCCAGCCGTGTCCACCACGAACCTCCCCGATTTGCCGTTGAACTGAAAGGAGAAATAATCCTGCTGTTTATCCTGGGCGATGGAATTATGCTGTGCATACAGCACATTTTTTGAGCCATAGGTCGGATACTTGGTGAGCGCATTAGGACACCCTCTTTCGACCGGGATAGTATCATATAAAAAGCCAGCTGGGTATTTGGTTACATCTTGGTCGCTCCCATTTCCATATTGGTAAGTGCCTGTGTAGGCACGTTGGTCATCGGGTTCTCCCATCTGGATGCGGGTGATGACACCGCCCGCTACCAGGCTCCAACCTTGTCCAACATTGGAGGCCAAATCATTTACCTTTAATCCGTTCCCAGAACTGTAGCTTAATGCTACCACTGAATTCAGTCGACTCTTGTCGTCTTGCCAGTTGAACATCGGTAAAGAAAAAACAGCACTTCCTGTTTGCAATGTTACCTGTGCATAAGGTTTAAGAAAACTCAATAAGAACAAAATACTTACACTGACTGTTTTTTTTGATAACATAATAATATTCTTTTCAATAGTTGTCAATCTTTGTTAGAAGCTATATCCAACCCTGACCTTAAAGGGCTGCGCTTTGGGTATTTGCTCATAGCTTAAGAAATCCCAGAGGATTTGGAGTTTTGTGCTTTTAAAGACTTTTGTTTTAAGCGATATGATTTTGCTGACTCCCAAAAGACCGCTTTGTTGCCAACTTTTGAGCCGAGGGAGATCAGCGGGGTCAAATGGCTGCTGATAGTTGAACTCAAAGCCACCGCTGGCAAAAAAGCTTTTCTTTATCCTAACATCTGCGTAAGATCTGAGGCTTGCCCCCTGATTACTGATGCTGATGTGGTTTATGTCTTTGCCCCAGCCCATTTTATAGCTTGCACCAATGCCAATCATATTGTTATCATCCAATTTATAACCCAGGGATAACCCGATATCACTGGTCGCGGGGAAAAAATAACTACTGTGGACGGTCTGTAGGTCTGTGCCATAAATAAGACGCTTAAAAAATGATTTTGTCTTTTGGGAATTGGGCTTAAAATCAGGCATGTCTACATTTGCCCCGCTGCTACTGCCAAAAGATGAAAGCTTATCAGTCAGCTGACTTAGGCTCCCCTGTGCAGACTGGACGTTTTTCTGGATCACAGATTTAAGATTCGGACCTCCCTTTCCTAACTGGTTCTGAAAGGAAGCGATCACCTCGTCCCTTGAAGCCAAACCTTGTCCTTTCTGGGCTGGTCCAGGCACAGCACTGTTTCCAGGCAAGTTGAATAAACTTGCAAGCATTGAATTCCTTTGAAAAAAATGGGTAAATGCTGGCACTCTGTTTAATAGCGCAAGAGCTGTATTCGTCATTTTACCTGGATCGTTGAGCATGTCCTTATATTCCTTTACCTGCTGGGTATAATAAAACATTTGTTTATTGTAATCATTATAGCTGCTTATGATGCCCGGGGGAACTTGAGTATAGTGGCTCAGGTAAAGCTTCAATTGCTCTTTTCTCTGTTGTATATACTGTTTGATTAGATCGGCATCCTGCATTTTTGCCTGTAGAATCTGCAATTGATTCAGGGAGCCTTGAATTTCGCCGGGAACAACTTTTGATGCATCGAGCAATTGAGGATTTTGCTTCAGAAACGAAAGTGAAGTTTGCAGTGAATCGACATAAGGATAATATTCGCCGCTTGCCCGTTTAAGATTAGCGGAAGTATCGTTCTTCAGCTTATGCAGCCACAAAGCATATTGCTGCTCATAATTATTCGGAAAAAGATTTTTGGAACCAGCAGAATCAAATTTGGAAAGCTTCTTTTTAAGTTTTGCTTCCTGCCTCGAAAGTTTGTTCAAGTACTTTTCAGTTTGCTTATCCAACCGCTGGCTCAATTCAGCTGCTTTATTATTGATCTTTCCGAATAGCTTATTCGGGAAATTTGTTATTCTATTTAAGATTGAAGTGCTGTCATTTGCGTAAGAATGCAAACAAATACAGGAAAGTACTATCAAAGCAGTTAGACTGGCATATCGCATAAGGTTCATTTAGGGAGGCACGATAATAACAATGCCCTTTATAAGGTAAAATGGTTGTCGAACGATGATCACAAGGGGGACTACGATGTCAGATATGAAAAAAAGAAACTCTTACTGATGCGTTAAAGATTAAAATTTATTATTGGAATAAAAAAATCTTTTTTTAATTAATTTGTCAAACGCGATTTGCTCGATGTGAAATTGACGTTCAAAAAAAGCAATAAAATTATCAGCCTCTGAGAGGCAAGAAGACTTGCAAAAGATCTTAAATTTTTAGTGGGACCTTGAGAGAAACTTTTTTTATTTAATTAGGTTGCTAAATTATCGTGTGTCTAATGCTGATACATTTACATTCATTTGCTTCTTTCTGGAAAACTCTCCTACCGTAGCGTAAACCCAACTTAAAGTCTTTGCTCCAATGCGCTGGGATAAAAATTTTATTTAAAATTGAAACCCTATTTCATTTAACAAACGTTTTGGACTTTGAATAGCTGAGTAATTGATATCGATTTATTTAATGAAGTAATTTTAAGGAAAGTATATTTCTATGAAATCTTCACTTCAAGAATTCAAGCACTTCATGACCTTCGACCTCGCATTGAAAGAAGGGCGCATCCGCGATCTTTTTATGAGCACCCACGAAAGTTATCAGAAAAAATCTACCTATTGGAGCTTGGACGCGACCCGAAAAAAAGTAATCGCCGAATTCTGGAGCAGACAAGTCCTCCTTCATTTTTCAATCATATTAGGCATAACGACTTTGATCGTGCTGCCATTCTTCAACAACTGGCCTACGGCATTAGTGTCTGTATTTATTGCTGGTTCAATTAGCGTGGCCACAATATTTTTTTTCAATTACCTGCCTTCCTAC
>DATMMJ010000562.1:0-12479 GCA_035569795.1 Puia sp.
ATCAATTTTTCCATAAAAACCCCCGTGCTCTCTATCCACGGCATGTTTTATCCAGTAGGAAAGAATATCATCCAATTCTTTTGCGGCTTCCTGTTTATACACCCATAAATCCACTTTCATAAATCAGGTTCCCATTTTATAAAGAAGAGGATTCCTCACTAATATGTATATGCGTAGATTCATCTGTATTTATAAGTTGCTTATTTTTATTAATAATCTTATTCAGTGTGCTTACTGAAGCTGCGGAATTGAAGCCATCTTCGGGTGTGTAAATCACATAATCCAGTAATTTGTCAATGGTAGAAACAGCAACATGCATGCGCGAATCCGAAGAAGCATAATATATAAACACTGTCCCATCGTCATCTGCTATCCAACCGTTACAGAACAAGACGTTGGATACATCGCCGATCATTTCTTCTCCTTCCGGCGCAATAAAATAGCCTCCCGGCTTATAGATCACCTTTGTGAGGTCATTGAGATCTGTCATAAACAAATAGCAGACATACCGAAAACCGGAGGCAGTATTGCGCACACCATGGGCCAAATGAAGCCATCCAAGCTTTGTTTTTATAGGTGCGGGACCTAGACCGTTTTTTAACTCATACACGGTATGATACACTCTTTTATCAATCACGATTTCCTCAGTAATAACCGGATCAGTTATGGAGTCACTTAATCCGAAACCAATACCCCCACCGCTCCCAGCATCAATAAAGCTATCCTGGGGCCTGGTATAAAATGCGTATTTGCCATTTACAAATTCAGGATGCAATACCACATTGCGCTGTTGTGGAGATGGCGTCTTTAAGTCAGGCAGCCGCTCCCACTGTTTCAGGTCTTTTGTTCTTGCTATGCCACACTGAGCGATAGCAGCGGATTGGTCGGCTGTTTGTGCATCAGGATCTCTGCGTTCCGTGCAGAATATTCCATATATCCATCCATCGGCATGATTTACCAAACGCATATCGTAAATGTTGGTTTCAGGCTCATTGCTTTCAGGCATTCTGACCGGATAATCCCAGAACCGGAAATTGTCGATGCCACTAGGGCTTTCCGCTATTGCGAAAAACGATTTTCGGTCAGTTCCTTCGACTCTGGCTGCTAAAATGTATTTATCATGCCATTTTATTGCGCCTGCATTAAACACAGCATTGATTCCAAACCTTTCCATGAGATAGGGGTTGGTTGATGCATCTAAATCATACTTCCAGAATATTGGGATATGTTCTTCCGTCAATATCGGGTTATGATGCCGGTCAAAGATGCCATTGCCACCCTCTTTTATGGAGTTTGGCCGGGTAATCAGTTGCTCATATTTTTCCTCCAGGCTTTTTAACCTCTTTGTAAATGAATTTTTCATGGTCAATTTTTATTATTTAGCTCAATACTCGCTAAGCCTGCCCCACCAGGTTTTTTTAAGTATTATAATAATAACAACCAATATAGCAGCTGTTATGAATATAGGGAGTTTCATCCACAGCACGACATACATTGGCAAGATTGTAAGGCATAGCTGACCAATAATGCCAAGGATAACATTGAACATGTTGACCTTGAAATTTCTATTGCCCTCGAAAGAAGGGTCTTCTTTCAAAACCATGTCGTGCACAGGTTTCCAGAAACCCCAGGGCCGCACAATCTTGTAAAATGATTTCAGTGTATCCATATCCGTTGCAGGCGCAGCATACGAACCCAGCAACGATCCTGCAAAAGACAAGAAAAATAATATCGGCCAGTAATAAAGATCTAGTCCCGTCAGCACATCAAAAGATTTCAGCACGGCAAGCGCAATAGCCGGTATAATTCCGGCAAGCATTCCCCAGAAAAAACCATTTGCGTTAAAGCGCCACCAATGCCATTTCAACATATTGGATGCGACATAACCACCATACAGCCCGGATACAATCCATTGCAGCACCGTGTTCACATCTTTTACAAATAATCCCAGCACAACGCCCGTAAAAACTACCACGACGCCTGCCAGATAATTCATTGTGATCGTTTTTTTCGAAGAAGCATTGGGGTTAATGTATTTCAGGTAGATATCATTCACGATATAAGCTTGGGCTGCATTTAGCGTACCTGAAAAAGTTCCCATGAATGCCCCGAGTAGTCCCGTTAGTACCAATCCCATTAAGCCTGCCGGCAAAAAATTATTAATAGTAGCCGGCAGTATCTTTTCAAAATCTGTCCCACGGGGCGTTTGCAGATCGCCATATATCTGCTTAAAATATAAAAGTCCGAGGACCGTTAAGCCTATTACCATGGTGTACCGGACTGGCAATAATATGATGGAAACAAATCCGCTCATCTTACTTGCCTCCTGAGGAGATCGAGTGCTCAATACTTTTTGCATATCGTAATTGGGTGCAGGCCCAGCAAGGCTCGCAAACAATCCTTTGAATAACATCATCATAAAAAAAATACCGAATAAAGAGAATCCGTCATCCTGGATTTTTTTATTCGCATCTTTTGCGATATGGCTCCAGTCCAAGTCTAATTTCCATCCAAAAAAAGGGTTGCCCCAACCACCCGGAACGATTAGGTGATTACCACGCAATTTCATCATTGCAATGATGCCAATACTTACACAAGCGATTGCCATAATTACATACTTGATTACATCGCCAAGCACAATGCTGTGCATA
Organism: Puia sp.; assembly: GCA_035569795.1. GTDB lineage: Bacteria > Bacteroidota > Bacteroidia > Chitinophagales > Chitinophagaceae > Puia. The sequence continues at coordinate 2,652 of DATMMJ010000562.1, forward strand.
CCCCCGAGAATGGAATAGAACATAGCGAACAGCGTAAATATGATACCATAGAGGTGGGGCACATAAGCCGGGGCCACCTGAAAGGGAACAAAACGTTGAACAGCTTCCCAAGGGATAAATATTTGCATGAACTTCCCAAGTCCTACAAAACCGTAAGCCATAAACCCAAGACAACTGAGTAGTGCAAATGCTACTACAATGTTGTGCGATGCCTTCACGCCAATGCCCGATTTTCCGAACCGGGTTGCCAGCCATTCCGCACCGGTTGTGGCATTTGATCTTCTTAGCCATCTTGATAAATACATCATCATAAACACCTGGTTGAATACAGGCCAGAGCCAGGGAATCCAAATACTTTTCATCCCATAAACAAAACACAGGCTCACCATCCACATGGTGCCTGAGATATCAAACATATCGGAGGCATCACTTAGACCAAGCATGTACCATGGCAGCGACTTTCCTCCGAGCAAATAATTTTCTTTATTCAGTCTGGCCTTCTTGCGCAAAGTCCAACCGATTATAAGCATCGAGATCAAATAGGCAGCGAGAATCAAAATATCCGGTAATTGTAATTTCATTTTTTGACCACATTATTTTAATGTCAGCATAGCATAACCGAAATCCCATTATTAATGATACAGTTTTTCTTTTGCTGCATCTTTTTCGAATAGTGTTTTATCCAGGTTATAAAATTTTAGGAAATCGGCTTCTGATTTTTCACCTTTGAAAGGCGTGTAATATTCATAATTGTTCTCCTTTGCTTTATAACCCGCATTACGCCATGCCAGTGCATAAGCAATCTGATGATGATCCAGGGCTTTATACAACACGTTTGTCCACCAGGTACTATCGGGCAGTTTATTGTACCCAAATTCAGTAAGTGCTGCTATTTTATTCTTGGCTGCTGCGATGGATTCAATATCCCGCAGGCTGCGATCCGTTTCCGCAATGAACTTATCATTGGAAATGATATCTCCTTTCTGGTAAATATCAAACCCAATGACATCAACAAATTCATCCCCCGGATACCTTTCCAGGTATTCGGCTTTAGTTGCGAACCTGTCTGTATTGTACGCATATAAAAGATTATGGATGTGCATTACATCACGCAAATAGTTTACTGTAAACCGATAGAGATTTATTATCTCCTGAGGCGTAGCATTCTTTCCGCCCCACCAGAACCAACTGCCATTCAATTCATGAAACGGGCGGAAGATAACTGGTATTAATTCTCCGTTCCTGCCTTTTAAGCTTTCAAAAAAAATACCCACCTTATCTAACCAGGAAGTGTACAGTGCATTTTTTTCTCCCCCGGGCAAAACTGAAGCTACAGTTCCCGGAGTAGGCTCCCAGGCTGATTTTCCGGTGAGCGGGTTATTCAGGTGCCAGCTGATAGTTATCACTGACCCTCTGTTATATGCCTGTTCAATAAAATCTTTCATTTTATCAAACGGCACACTGTCCAGGTTCACAGTCTTATCTATTTCAATCCGCCCAAGCTCCCATCCAAATACTCCAGGATAATCTTTCACCACATCATGAATATCACTTCTGCCGGGTTCATATTTCCAATGAACACCATAAGCAAGATCATCCTGATGGCCAAACAAAAAACCTTTGGATGATATGCGTTTTAGGTTATGATAAAGATGTATGGTTTCTTTTGTGGCTTTTGGATCCGCAGGGAAATCAGGATTTTGAGAAAATGAAATTGTCGCCACTAAAAAAAAAATAAAAAAGAGACGAAGGCGCTTCATCATATAGCAGTAAATTTATTTAACCCAAGCTATAATAATTAATACTATCGTGAGTACATTCGGAGAGTATTTCTCAGGTAAAAAGGATCTGTGAAAAAAAATTCAGTTTAAGCAAAGAGGCTGCAAATATTTTTCACTTCATGCACCAATAAGATCATTCAAATGTATGCTGAATTATTAGGTATGTTTAAATACTTTATTATCACTTCATTGTATTATATAAACTGATTGATTTATTTAAGGCTGATTTTTAAAATAAAACTTTTTACTTGCTGAAGATTCATTGCCATGCAAATCTATTGCTCTGACCTGGAAATAAATTTCTTTCTTCTTTTCCAGCCTCTTTTCTGCAGAAAAATTAGTGAGGGGCGTAAATCCTATCCTGATATTGTTCTGATAAACGTTATATCCCAGCAAGTTTTTATTGTCATGCACACTTGCCCATTGCAAAACAATAATATTGCCAAGTATTTTGCCAGTCAGATTTTCTGGAGATGAGGGTGGGATGGTATCAGGATCTAACCGCTCCACGCAATTTGCCAAAGCCCGAAAATTATGATAAGTGCCTTTCCAGATTTGTCCTTTCAATGCAGTTCTTAGCTCAGGTTCTTTATCTAATCCTCCGGCATACCAGTCCCCATGCTCGTGATCAATTAAATAAGTCTGAACATAGTTCCATAGGATTTTAAATTTTTGAAAATACTGGATTGTGTCAGTGGGAAAATAATCTGACATCAGTAATAAGGAATTCAATCCTTCAGCCTGCGCCCACCAGTTTTTTGTATCTCTGATAATGGAAATAGTATTGCTGTCTTTAAAATAAAATCCTTCATCATAAAACCCGCCCACTTTATTATCCCACCCATTCCTTATTGCATGATCAACCATTCTTTTACCGGCAATCAATGTAACGGTATCATTTTTCAACCCAAGTGTTTCCGATGCCTCCAGCATAAGATATGCTGTTTCTACGTTGTGCCCGAAAGAAACGTAGTCAAGATTGTGATACTTCAAAATCACATCTTTTGCAGAATCTCTCACAGACACCGGTGTCCAGTCGGGCTGAAAAAAAAGGGTAAGGTATCCTTGTTTTGTAGTGATAGTATCTCTTATGAGCAGCAGCATTTCATACAAACGCTCCCGCAATAATTCATTGGGCCACACTTTATATAGTTCAGTGAATGCTTCAAGCAAATGAATAGAGCTGTTCTGGTCTTTATAGCCTGTTTCAGCATTAGAGGGTATGCTGACGGTTCTTTTTACAGGAGTACCATCTCTTTGCAGATGTTGATAATACCCTTTGTGTATCGGATCATGACTGTGCTTCTCAAGCCACATAAAAGTTTTTTTTGCGAGATTTAATGCTGCGGTATCTCCAGAGCATTGGTAATATGCTGCAAGACCATAAATACCAAACGCATTCCCGTAGGCCATTTTTATTCCCAAGGATGTCTGTTTTACATTTCCTTTTCTGTCAACGAGGGTATAAAATCCTCCATATATTTTATCCCACATCACATCTCGTAAAAACAGGAATCCATGTCTGGCGCTGGATTTATAATAGACTTTGTCTGGATAGAGTTCAGCAGCTTTCGCGTTGGACCAGACATGCCGGGCTTGGGTAACAATCATTTTGTCCTGTGAACCAGTGGGTTGAAAGTCGTAAGTAAATGTGCTCAAAAAGCCGCCGTACTCATTGTCTACTGATTGAGGATACCATTTGTTCAATAATTCTTTTTGGATTGAATTTTCCATTTGCGCAGCAATTTGTAACTTCTCTTTATCAGCAAACGAAGACCCTGTGAGCACTCCAGTTGCAAACAATATGGCCAAAAAAGCAAATTGATATTTTAATCTCTGAAACATTAGCGAAGTTTTATTTATTAAAAGAGATTTTCCTTTTAGTACCCCTGCTGTTTGTAATTTCCGCAGACGCTACACCCTTGCCAATTGAAAGAAATTTACCTGATTGAGACAGAAAAGAGGTGCCATTGTAAAATTCCTCTTTTTGAATTTTGCCATTTTTAAAACTTAATAGGGCGCTGATATCGTCAACATTTAATTTTACCAGATTCGGTTTTTTTCTAAGCTCATATAATTTTAAAGCACCTCTATTTTGGCTGGCTGCAATTAAATAATTGCCTGCACTGCTTTGTAATTTCACCAATGCTTTACCGTTGCCAGGAATATAAATTCCGCTCTGAAGAATGGATAGTGGTCTGAAACCGCCGCTGCCATCCCCTTTCAGCAACAAGCCGTTCATTGCATCATATCTCCCCGTGGCCACCTCCGATCCATAATCATTCCCATTGATAAGGATATCCAGGTTCCCGTCATCATCGAAATCATCAACCACCATTCCGTTGATAGTAGAAAATTGGGCTTCCTTTGGCAAAGGTATCATAGTGAATTTGCCGCCACCGTCATTGCGCAAATAACAGGATTGAAGCATAGTGGCATGCAATCGCAGAGCGCCTTTTCGCTGCTCAGGTGTCAGCACTTCATCCATTGTAGCAAGTGCAAAAGGCTTGTAGGTAGCAAATCTTTTTTTTATGCTTGGAAATTGTTTGGCAATATCGTCCCTGCCTTGTGCGGGGAATTCTTTTTTTATGCCATGGACATCAGGCAAAAACACAGAGGGTATTGCTATATAACCACCGCCCTTATCAAAGTCCTTTGCTGTTATATACACAGGATATTGATCGCTTGCCTGATAAAATGTGTTGAGACCCACATTGCCAACAATATAATCCGTTTTTCCTGTATGCCTGAAGTCCCCCGCTGCTATGGAATTCCACCAGCCTGTCTGGCCTTCCACACCTGAAGCACCAGTTATGTTTTTAAATTTCCCATGCTCATTTTTAAGAAATGTCACGGGCATCCATTCCCCAACAACAATCAGGTCTGTTTGCCCGTCGCCATCAAAGTCAGTGCATAGTGCATCACAAACCATCCCGATGCTTTTGAGATCAGGTGCCACTTCATCAGTCACATCGGTAAATTTCACGAGGCCCTTTTCAGAATCATTCCTGAAAATAAAACTGCTGACGGGACTGGGGTACCGTGCAGGTTGCACCCGCCCAGATACAAACAGATCCAGTTTTCCATCATTATTAAAATCCATTGCGCGAACGCAGAGCTTGCTGGTATGATTCACTGGCAATGCTGATGTATCTATAGAGAAATTTCCCTTTCCATCATTAATATACAGTCTATCCTGATAGCTGTTGCTGTCTGAAGATATCTTGTAGCCGCCGCGGGCTATGTATAGATCTGGCATTCCGTCGCCATTTGCATCAAAAAGCAAAATACCTTCATCTTTATAGTTGCTTGGTTCTTTGTTTATGCCCGAAAGCAAATCTCTTTGCAAAAACTGCCCATTTCCCTGTTGCAAAAAGATTTGAGCAGGGCTATTTGTATTACCCCCAATAATCAAATCATCAAAGCCATTGCCGTCTACGTCTCCGACGGCCAGTGCAGGACAATATTCTGAGAGCTTATGAGGCAATAGCGCCTGAATATTGAAATCTATCAAATCATAGTCTCTATGCTTGTAATGAATGCCCGATGCATTTGTTACTTCTGTGAATAGCGCACCAGTTGCAAGCGTGGGTTGTTGATTGGAATAACCATCCTTTGCATCCCTAATATTTACGGTAAGCACCTGATCCGCTTTTACGTTTTTTATAGTTTGTTTTTTGGCATTGTTCCACTTTATCACAATGGAATCAACCACGGCTATTTTGCCCAAACCAAAGTGCGCAATAACCTGCATGGTAGATAAATAGCCTCTGTAAGGATTGTTTTCATACACCTGTTGCTTGCCCCCATCATAATAAATGTTTGCAATCGCTCCGAGGCCATTGATATTTTGTTGTTCGCCTTTGAATTTAATTTGGAGGTAATGCGCTGCAGTGTCTTTATCTCTTGCCGTGTTCCTATATAGCAAAGCTTCCCCGTTAATATTATTGATGACCATGTCCATTGCGCCGTCGTTATCAAAATCCGCATAAGCGGCACCGTTAGAAAATGTCGGCAGGGTCAATCCCCAGTCAACAGTGACATCGCTGAAACTAAGATCGCCATTATTTTTAAAGGCATAGTTGTGCAGTTTTACCTGGGGTATCTGTTCGAAAATGTCTTTTTTGCTTACAAACCCGGTAGCTTGCTGGCGGTAAGCCATAAAATCGTGGTCAGACACATCCCGGGGAAAGCCATTGGTGACAATCAGATCCCTGTAGCTGTCGTTGTCAAAATCAGTTATCAACGGAGTCCAGCTCCAATCTGTTTGGGACATCCCGCTCATGAAGGCTATTTCGCTGAAAGCAGGAATACCGATTGAATCATTTTGGGTAACCTTCGGGCCCTGGTTCAACTGCAATGTGTTCCGCACATACTGATATTGATAACCATACAAATCAAAATTTTGATAAGTATAGGTGCTGTTAGCGCCCAACATCATTTTCTTGCGGTAGTTATCTTCAGGATTCATGTCGAGCTCGACAACATCGACCAAACCGTCATTGTTGATATCCACGACATCTTGGCCCATAGCGTTGAAAGAGGTATGTTTAAAATAATCTTTAGTCCGGTTGGTAAATGTGCCATCATGATTGTTGAGGTAAAGAATGTTGTCTGATAAAAAATCATCCGAAACATAAATATCCTTCCATCCATCGTTATTGATATCGCAAATAGTTGCAGCGTGCCCATATCCTTCAAATTTCATCCCTGCCTCCTTTGAAACGTCATGAAATACCGGATGCTTGAGTGCTGTATCCATATCATTACGATATAGCCTCCCAATGCTTGGGGGCCCATTTCTACTGTTGCGATGGATAAAATCAGAAGGATTGTTTCCATTGGAAGCTTCATTGACAGTGAGGTACATGTCCAGGTCGCCATCGTTATCATAATCAAAGAAACTGGCCATGGTAGATTGCAGATCGATATCCAGCCCATATTCACGAGCCATATCCTTAAAATGAGGTACCCCATCGGTATCTACTCCCTGGTTGACATACAAAATATTCCGCCTTCTGAGAGAATCTTTGTAAATGGTGTTGCAGATATATATATCCATCAGCCCATCGTTATTTATATCGACAATAGAAACACCTCTTGCCCATCTGCCAAGCCCGCCAACACCAGCCTTATCTGTTATATCTTCAAATTTGAAATTGCCTTTGTTGAGATATAGCCTGCAGGAGACCATATTGCCCGTAAAAAAAATGTCCTGCAAACCATCATTATTAAAGTCACCTATGCCAACTCCTCCGCCGTTATAAATATTCACCACATCCAGGGGATTGATGGAATCGTTCTCAATGATCTTGTTATTGAAAGTAATGGTTGAATGAGAAGAAGAAATTTCTTCAAATAATGTGGGTTTTTTATGGCACGCTGTAAGCCAAAGCAGCAATAGACCAATCGATGTTACTCTAAAAAAGTGCATAAAATATCTTTTCTGCCGGGTAGGTTTTTGGTAAAATTATTGAAAGGACAATAAAAAAGGCTCCCTCTTTTGGAGAGCGCCCTTTTTATCACGATTCGTTTTTAGTATCCGTGGTTTTGGGTTAAATTAGGGTTTAGGGCTATCGCTCCTTGCGGAATGGGCAAAAGCGCGTTATCCGCTGTCAAAGTTGTATTATACAAACCATGTTGCTTGCCATCGTGGGTCGGGCCGGGTGCAGGATTTGCAATAGGGTTATAACTACCATCGACTGTTCCATTAGCTGCTTTTATAAATGCGATGGCTACATCCGACCCAGCCCTGCAAAGATCATAAAAAACAGAGTATTCTCCTGTCAGTTCATGTCTGTATTCACTGAGCACCATTTGTAATGGGTCGGTAATAGGAACGCCCGGGGTTCCATCAAAATTCGCGCTATCCTGCATAACGGCAGGCGCTGTTCCGCCCCATGCCCTGTTCCTGACCAGTGCAATGTCAGCCATAGCTCCTGGAATATCACCGGTATGCACTTTGCATTCGGCCCTGCTGAGCAAAACTTCCGCGTAGCGTAAAAGGATCTGGTTTTGAGCTCCAAAGATTTTTTGAGGACCATAGTTCCCAGTTAGATTAGGATCTCTCCATTTTTTTGCGCAAAAATATCCAGACCGACCCTTATCACTTCCATACCAAGGCCTGGTTAAGGTTCCAACGGTGTTTAAAATCTTACCGTCATCCCCAGTATATGTTGGATCGCCGGCTGCAAAACCGGCTATCACCGGGATATAACCTTTCAATCCACCCCAAGTGGCAACTATCCCCGGGCTTGCGAGCGTATCACCAGGACCTACAATGCTTAGCAGCTTACGTATATCACCAGACTGATAGGAATTCCAGAGTGCCGGATTGCCATAATCATAACCCTGCTGTGTTATTTCCTCTGGCCAGCTAAAACTATCTATCCAGCCAAGTTCAGCTCCAGGCGGTTGCCAGCTTCCACCCCAATCCTGGGTACCTCCAGGAGGAACTTCAAATTGGACTTCAAACAGTGACTCGTCATTATTTTGGTGGTCGTATTCATTCACATTGGCAAAGCTTGGCAGTAAGTGATAATTGCTTGTGAGCTCCGGGTTATTATAAGCAACCAAAGCGCCCGCATAATCCTTTAGCCACATTCTGGCTGCCCCTTCAAAACCATAGGCTGCACCTTTGGTGGCTCTGCCTAAATCAGCGGCAGCGAGTTGTGTTTTCGATAATAACAATCCTTCGGCCAATTGCATGTCGGAAACAACCTGCTTAAATACAGAATCCCTGGAAGACCTTGGAGTTAACCCATTGGTTATTGCTTTTAATTCTAGGGGAACGCCTCCGAAAGAAGCGGCGAGATAATAATAGGTCATACCACGCAAAAAATAAGCCTCCCCTGTCAATCGGTCTGCGAGTCCAGCGTCAATGATACCTTTAGTTTTTGCATTTGTAATAACGCCAAATGAAGCGTTTGCCCGCGCTATACCAATGTAGGATTGGTTCCAAAGCGTGATAACTCCCCCAAAAGTAGCCGGAATCTGATAATTATTCCAAAACACGTCGCCACCCCAGTTAAAATAGTCATGGCTACCGTAATTAGCCCTATACCAAAGGCACTTTTTCAACAGGTCACTGTTCTGGTAAGTATCATAAACAGCGTTTACAATGGCTATCACGTCTGCCGGTGTATTGAACGTAGCAGCGGCTGTACCTTGAAAAGTATTGGTTTGTGATAGAAAACTTCTTTTGCATGCTAATGGTATAACCGCAATGCCAAAGGCTACTATAATGATAATTATTTTGATTCTTTTCATATAGATTATTTTTTTATCATTCTTCATTTAAAAGGTTACGTTTATGCCAAAAGTGAAATACCTGGATGAAGGATAGGTACCGTTGTCTACACCATTTTGGGTGGGATTACCTCCCTGTATCCCGATTTCAGGATCAAGGCCGCTATATTTTGTAATGGTGAAGAGGTTTTGACTAGAAACGTAAACTCTTAGTCTGGTTATCATCAATGGCTTGCACAAGCTGGCGGGTAATGTATAGCCAATGGTGAAGTTTTTTAACTTTAGGTAACTGCCGTTTTCAATCCAGGCGCTGGATGGAACAGCATTTAGGGTATTATCATCTACAGCGAGTGCCCTGGAATAGGTGTTTGAAGGCCTGGAAGGCATCCAGTAGTTCTGGTAATATTTTACACTTACGTTTTCAACCCCTTCAGAGCCCCGTTTCTGGAAACTTTCCAGGTCGCTCTCTACATAGTTCAGTATTTTATTTCCGTAAACTCCATAAAAGTACAGGTTAAAATCCCATGCCTTGTAAGTGAGATCAAAGTTTATACCGCCATAAAATTTAGGTTGTGGGTTGCCCAGGGCAGTCCTGTCATCCCCATTTACTACCCCGTCCCCGGTTACGTCTGCAAAATAACGATCACCGGGTGCAGTAGCGGCCCTATAGTATATGCCACCTGGAGCTTTAGCATTTAACGCGTCAATTTGTGCCTGTGATTGAAAAATACCAAGCGATTTATAACCATAGAATTCGCCTACCGGACCGCCTACAGCTGACCGTGAAAACTCATCCCAG
>DATMMJ010000563.1:0-3277 GCA_035569795.1 Puia sp.
TTCATTTTCTTATCCGCCATTGGTTCAGAGTTAAAAGCCCAGCAAAGGGGTGTTTACTCCAAGCTGATATTCAAAGTTGACAGCGTCCTGCAAAGTCAGGTAGATGAAGATAAAATTCCGGGCGCTGTGGTTCAGATAAAAAAAGACGGGAAACTCATTTGCACCCACGCTTATGGCTATGCCCAAAAATATGACTATCAACATCGCTTGCTAAAACCAAAGGATTCGATGACGGTTGATTGCCTTTTTGATATTGCTTCGCTCACAAAAGTGATCGGCACGACTACCTCTGTTATGCTGCTTGTAGACAGAGGATCTTTAAAGGTGGATGATCCGGTTGGGAAATATATTCAAGCCTTCACCAGCCCAGAAAAAAGCGCCATCACCATCCGACATTTGCTTACGCACACAGCGGGCCTTTACGAATGGTACCCGCTTTATTATTATTGCAAGAATAAAGAAGAAACTTACAAACTGATTGGAGAATTACCGCTGAAGTTCCCAATAGGAGCACAGCGTAAATACAGCGATTTGGGCTTCATAATCCTCGGTGAGATTATTGAGCACTTGAGCGGTTTGACATTGGATCAATTTATGGAACAAAATATTTTTATTCCGCTTGGGATGCGAAGCACAACATATAATCCGCTGCAATCAGGAAAGTTTGCAAAAATTGCAGCTACATCACATGGCAATCCGTTTGAAAATAGGATGGTGCATGATTCATCACTTGGATTTCAGGTGATTGGTATGGATCCCGATCGTTGGAATGGCTGGCGCAGCTACACCTTAAGAGGCGAAGTGAATGATGGTAATGCATGGTATGCCAATGGCGGTATCTCCGGCGCTGCAGGATTGTTCTCTACTGTTAGTGATCTCCAGAAGCTGGTAGATATGCTGATGAATAATGGAAGGGTAGGTTCTATTCAGTTTATTTCAGAAAAAACGATTGCAACTTTTATCATCCAAGACAAATTCAAAAATGGCCTGGGCTGGATGATGGATCCTTCTAACGCGTTTATGAAGAATGCTCCTGAAGGAAGCTTTGGCCATACCGGATTCACGGGCACCAGCATTGCAGTAGTCCCTCAATCGGGTATCTCTATAATCCTGCTCATCAATCGCCAGAACATGAACTTATTGAAAAGTGGCGAATACTATAACATAAGCCCGATAAGACAACAGGTGTTCGCGGCAGTGATGGAAAATTAGACAGACTATTTTCCAAATCAATTTAAGAAGCTACAGTTCCACAGCGGGCCCAATTAATAATTTCCGGATCCCGCTTTTATATTAATTGCCTTTGATTTTGTAAAATTGCTAGAATCTTTCCAATGAATTTTAATAACTCTAGTAGGAAGATTTCAAAAGGAGCAAAAAAAATCCCGGCATCATACCGGGATTCAAGAATGCTGAATGATATTTATCTTATTACCTTCTCCAATGACCTCTGATCCACCTTTCACCACGGCGACCTTCACGCCTCCAATGGCCGGGAACCCATATCGCATGCCCATAAGGAGGAGCAGCCCAATGGCCTCCGACATATGCATATTGTCCGCCTCTTTCCTCCCACTCTTCATCTATCCAGACGTGTGCAGGGCTTGGCGCCACCGGTCTTACAATTACCGGTACGGGTGGTCTCACCTTAACATATATCTGCGCCGAAGCTGTAAATGATACTGCCACTAGGACAAGAGATAAAATCATTGCACCGATTAAATTCTTTTTCATTTGATTAAATTTTAAATGTGAGAATTGGATTTAAGAAATAAAAAAAAGTTTAACGAAAAAAATATTATTTTGTTTTAATCACCAGGTAAAAACAGAGAAATTCCCAGTAAATACTTGGTGATTCTCGTCATCTTTTATTTCACTGCATATTGCTTGCCAAATTGCAGCAGGCGGGAACATTAAGTCAATATTATTATATCCTCAGGGCTTTACAGCGTAGGGGCACGTCATTTTTGCTGCATCAATATTGTCGTCCGTATTATCGCTGTATTTTTATTGTAAGCTTGCTTTAAGCTGCTCCATAGTGCCATCTACTGCATATGGAAAAAAGACCCGAATTCATTTTTGGTCGGGCAAAATTATCCCCAAGGACTCTGAGCGGCCTAAAATCCTTCTCCTATTTTAATTCAAATTGAATAATGCAACACAAAAATTGCAAAAAAACCATTTAGAGGAATGTAATCAATCTAACACTTCATACACATTTACTGTATGCGACTTATTTTTCAGGTTCACTTCTCCCACTTTCTGGCAACTAAAAGATTCTTTCACTTTCTGGAATGCACCCTCGCTGATAAGTACTTGACTGTGCTTCGCAATGGACTGCAGGCGCTGCGCAATGTTCACCGTATCCCCGATTACGGTGTAATCAAGCCTTTTCAATGTTGCTGAACCAATATTACCGGAAATCATTTCGCCGCTGTTGATGCCAATAGAAACTTTTGGAGAGAAGGAAATGCTTTCGGATAACGAAGGCAATTTTGCTATCTGTGTCCTTACTGCAAGACATGCATCAATTGCCCGGTCTAAATGAAAATTGCCACGGAACACAGCCATGATCGCATCACCAATGAATTTATCAATATAACCACCTTGTGCTATGATCTCTTTCACCATCACATCAAAATATTTGTTTAGTAGTCTCACTACCGTATCTGCTGTTGCGGTTTCACTGATCGTGGTGAAACTGCAGATGTCGATAAAGGCAACCGTGGCTTCAATGGTTTCATTCGCCATCAGGGAAGATTCAAATTCACGGCTGTCCATAAATTTAAGCACGGTTTCATCCACATACATCTTCAGGATGTTGTTTTCCTTGATGGCCTTCAAGGTTTCGTGGATTTGCAAAACGTGCTTCATCGTTTTTTCTACGGTCAGAGAAAGGTCCTCGAAATTGATAGGCTTGGTTATGAAATCGAACGCTCCACGATTCATCGCTGTGCGAATGTTTTCCATGTCGCCATAAGCAGAAACAATCACTGCCTTGATAAGGGGGCTAGTTTCATTCAGACGGCTAAGTAAAGTTAGGCCATCCATTTCAGGCATATTGATATCACTGAGCACGATATCCACATCTGGGTTTTGCTGTATTTTTTCCAAAGCATCCTTGCCATTCACTGCAAAAATGAACTCATACTGATGTTCTCTTATTTTCTGACGAAATTTTTGCTTGATGAGCACTTCCAAATCAGTCTCATCATCTGCAACCAGAATTTTTGCCATCAACGTGTAATTTTAAGTTTTTCTTTCAATAAAGTAAAGT
>DATMMJ010000564.1:0-12559 GCA_035569795.1 Puia sp.
ACGAAAAGTGCTGGGCGCAAGTGTAAAAAGCGTGACCCTGCTCCTGTCAAAAGGTTTCGTCAAACTCGTTATCATATCCATCTTGATAGCTTCCCCTATAGCTTATTATTTTATGCACCAGTGGCTGGAAAATTTCGCTTATCGCATCCCCATGAGTTGGTGGATGTTCACACTAGCCGGCACGGCCGCATTGTTCATTGCACTTGCAACAGTAAGCTATCAGGCTATCAAAGCAGCGATAGCAAACCCGGTGAAGAGTCTCAGGACAGAATAAATGCTTCAAAGGGGATTTTTTGAGATGGATAGATTAATGGGAATTGAAGGTGATTAGATATCTCGACAAAAGTTCACATCGTAGTGGCGCGGTTTGTATACTGTTTTATACAGCTTAAGAATTATCGATCATGCTTAAGAATTATTTCAAGACCGCCTGGCGCAATATCATTCGAAGCAAAGTGTACAGCACGAGATCCATCGGAAAATGGAGTTGACAACAGGGATGCATACTTTTTGAATCGTAGAAACCGGATAGTTGATTGGATAAATCGTAAATAAAATTATTATGATAAAGAATTATTTTACCATCGCCTGGCGTAACCTGAATAAAAACAAAGCTTTCACTGCAATCAACATTGTGGGTTTAGCAATCGGCATTGCGACCTGTCTGACGATCATGCTATTTGTACAGGATGAATGGAGCTTTGATCGGTTCAATGAAAAATCGAGTCAGATTGTGCGCGTAGTTTTTCGAGGCACGATGAATGGGGAAAAAATGAAAGAGTCTTCTGTTATGGCGCCTGTTGGCTCAACACTCAGAAAGGATTATCCCGAAGTAATTGAGGCTACCAGACTCATGAGGAATGGCCCCCCTAAGATTATCATAGATAATAAAACCTTTAAGGATGCGACTTTTGCCTATGTCGATTCCAATTTTTTCCAAGTGTTCACGCTTCCGCTAATTAAAGGGGATGCTAAAACTGCTTTGGTGGAACCATTTTCTGTCGTCATCACGCAAGCACTTGCGCAAAAATATTTTGGAAATGCCGACCCAATTGGCAAAGTATTAAATTTCCAGGACTTGAACCAGTTGTTTAAAATAACAGGTGTGATCAGAGCAATCCCTGCAAATGCACACTTCCATTTTGATATTTTTGGCTCGATGACGAGTTTGCCGGATGCTAATAATACATCGTGGCTGGCGGGCAGCTATTTTACTTATTTGGTCTTGCAAAAGGGTTCAGATTATAAAAAATTGGAGGCAAAGTTGCCTGAGACCGTGGACAAATATATTGGCCCGCAAATAATAAAGGCACTTGGCGTGAGCCTGGCAGATTTTCGCAAAAAAGGAAATGATGTTGGACTTTACCTTCAACCCCTTACAGATATCCATCTCAAATCAGATTTTAGCAATGGCCTTGAGCCTGGCGGTGATATCCGCTATGTGTATATTTTTAGCGCCATTGCAATGTTTATGTTGCTGATTGCTTGTATCAACTTTATGAACCTTTCCACAGCGGGGGCTTCAAAAAGAGCAAAAGAAGTGGGGATCAGAAAGGTGCTTGGATCGGTAAAATTTGAATTGGTAGGTCAGTTCTTGCTCGAATCAACGATCATGACGCTAATAGCTTTGATGTTGGCGTTGGTTTTAGTAAAGATTTCTTTACCGGTATTTAACGATCTGTCAGGAAAACACCTGCAGCTAAATTTTCTCCAAAATCCTACCATGATTTTAGGGCTCTTGCTTTTTTGGCTACTGGTAAGCTTTTTAGCCGGTAGTTATCCTGCTTTTTATCTTTCTTCTTTTAAGCCGGTGTCGGTCTTGAAGAGCAAATTGACCGCAGAAGTAAAAACTCTCAGTTTTCGCAGTGCCTTGGTCGTCTTTCAGTTTATTATTTCAGTAGGCTTAATTGTAGGCACGACCATCGTGTACCAGCAGCTTTCCTATATTCAAAACATAAAATTAGGCTACGATAAAGAGCAATTATTGGTTTTAAGAAACTCCTATTTGCTAAGAGACAATGAAAGTGTTTTTAGAGACCACCTCACCCAGGACCCTCGTGTGGCAAGCATAACTACATCGGCATTCTTGCCTGCAGGTCCCACTAATACTGATCTGACGTCTGCATTCCCAGATGAAGGCAAAAATCAAAACAGCAGGGTTCGCATTTACCAAGTAGACGACAAGTATATCCCTACGATGGGCATGAAAATAGTGGAAGGGCGTAATTTTTCAAAGCAGTTCCCCACAGACTCTTCAAACGATGCCCCCTCGGTGATCATCAACGAAACTTTGGCGAAAGTCTTTGGTTGGGGAAAAATGGCTGTAGGGCATACCGTAAATCTTTTTACTGATAACATAGGTGGAAAAAAAAGTTTTAAAGTAGTGGGCGTGGTCCAAGATTTTCATTTCCGGTCCCTGCACGAACCCATTAACCCCTTGCTAATGGTTTTGCAAAAAAGCTCAGGACTAATTATCAAAGTAAAAACCAAAGACGTTGCCAGTTTACTGGCAACCATGAAAAATCAATGGGATGCTTTTAAACCAGAAGAACCTTTTACCTATGCTTTTGTAGATGAACTGTACAATCAAACCTATATCGTCGAACAAAAAACAGGCACTATCTTAAGCATTTTTGCAGGACTGACTATTTTCATTGCCTGCTTAGGTCTTTTTGGGCTTGCCACTTTTACAGCAGAACAGCGCCATAAGGAAATCGGAATCCGCAAAGTATTGGGGGCGACAATTGGTGATCTCATTGGCTTGCTCTCAAAAGAATTTATTGTACTTGTCAGTATCGCTATCCTTATTGCCACGCCTATCGCGTGGTGGGCGATGCGTGTTTGGCTCGAGGATTTCGCATACCGCATAGATATTAGTTGGTGGGTTTTCGCGATAGCAGGTGCAGGAGCAATCATCATCGCTTTAATCACCGTAAGTTTTCAAGCGATCAAGGCAGCCGTTGCCAACCCAGTGGAGAGTTTGAGAACGGAGTAACCAGCCATTAGGATAAGGGCTTACTCTTGTGTGAAATCATCGGTCCAAAAGAAATGAAATTATCTGTGCGACGACATATTTAACATTTTTAAATACTTCTTGATTTTCAGAAAATTATGAATTTCACCATTTCAAATCGTCGCCCGTACAAATTCCAATAAAACCTAAGCCGATCAAGCCTTTCAAAGAACTACAATTGATCTTAACGGGACGCTGGTGCATAGCACAAAATCTCAGAGTTGTACATAATTTTATTATCCCTGCCGGCGTTAATTAAATATTCAAAAATCCTTTAAAAAAAAAGTATGAAAAAACTAGCGTTCTTATTGCCCATCTTCGTCATGTCAGCATTTTTGGCATTTGCCAAGCCTCCCGGCAAAACCATAAGCATTGAAGTAATTATCGGCACAAGACAACCGTTGCCTTATGAAGCTCAGCTTATGCGGGGAGAGGAATCCAAGCATCCCAATATCGCAAAATCGATGCACGATATAGAGGACGCCATGAAGCATCTGCAGGAAGCTCCTGATGACTTCGGAGGCCACAAAGGGCAGGCAGAAACAGATTTAAAACAAGCGTGGATATCCTTGCGGAAAGCTTTATACTTCCGGGTTTGGCAGGACACGCATTGATCAAATCGTAATTTTTCAGATTGATTTTTTTACCACTGCCCAGAGACAGGCTCTACTAACTCTCTGGGCATTTTTTATTTCTATTCTCGTCCGGTCATGTGGAATATAGCAGAGGCGCTTCAAAAAGAAAAAAAGAACCTTTTATCAGGATTTCTACCTCGTGATGGGATGATCTGACAAAAACAAGGCGGGGCCATATTAAACTTTATAGACGCCAAAGCCCCGCTCAGCAGAAATTATTCGTATAAAGTCTCATCAATGTGTTTTCCCTTTGTGCCACGCACGCGCTCCCTGTAAGACTCCCTTTTCTTTAAGGGTACAAAATCTTTATTGAATGCGTCCCGGCAATCGATCACGGGGTCCCTGACAGAAGGCTCCATCATCCGGACCGTGTCTACGACCATCGGTAGGATGGCTATACCCATGCTAACCTTTTCTTGCGTGAATCTTTCATATGCCTTTGTCTGGAAGCGGTCCGAGGCTAGAGCGATCGTACCATAACCAAGCTGTTTTGCTTTTTTATAAGAATAATAGATGTTCTCCGTGCTGTGCTCTGCCCTGGTCTCATAAAAGACGTGTTCTTTAGGGATACCCAACGCAACGGCATATAGGGCCATCACCTTGCCCTCGTAGTAAGGAGTGTAGACTGAGGACCCGGAGTACATGATGTTCCTTGCAATCTGGTGGTCGTAAAGGTATTTTGACCAGCAAACCCTTGCCTTCATCATCCGGCCCCATTTCCCGTTCTCCAGAGGGACTCCGGGGACGATGACCATGTCATAGGTTTTTGAACTGGACGCTTTGAGTAGGCTTACCGCGGTTCTTTCCGTAAAAAAACAGGAGCTTAAAATAACCGAAAACAACAAAGTACATATTGCTTCCACCCTCCTAGCGCCTGTGACGATGCTCATCGGTTGATTATTTGATCATAATCCTAGCATCCATTATCGTTCCATCTTCTGGACTTGGATTTGTCTGCCCATAAAGAACAACTGTTTAGGACGCGGCGTCACTGTTTAGTAGATTGTGCACAAATAGTTCATTGCCCTTACCCTCACTTGCAGTCCTTCTTTCTGCATGCAGAATGCAACTAAGCCTTGAAGCAACCGAAACTTCCCGAGGGTGAATGCCCGGCATTACACTGGGTAAGAATGCACCTGCAGTCTGCATTGAAAAATAGAAGCAATAGATTTAACAATGATTTAATGGAATTCGGGCTTGGGGGCACCTCCCCCGGATAATCTTTAAGGATATATCCTTTGCTTGCTCCTGGTACCATACTGGTTCTTCCAAGTGAAAATGCTATTCGGCTAAGAGGTGCACTCCCCTTGCAAAATGGAGCAATGGGTAATGGATGGGGAAAAATGTATCCAGAGAAGGTAACGCGCAGCAATCTTTTTGATTTTCTTGGATTGAAATATCAGGGGCGTCCTTTCTGATTTCCCCGCCAATCATAAAAATCGCCTCATCACGGCTTTTAGTAACGGCGTCAGCAGCTTGCGGGGTATACATTTGCCATTTTCTATTTCTACCAGAGTTAAAAGAGGAAAATATTTTCCGATGGAAATAATATACCAAAATATTTAGTAATAATAAACTAATAATTTTAGTATTTAAACTCTACCTTAGCATGCAATCATTGGCTATGTACTTAAACTGCAAGACATATTTCAGCTTGCGCTATGGCACTTTTGCGACAGATGAACTGGTGAAAAAAGCAGCGGAGATGGGGGTTTCATCCCTTGCGCTCACAAACATCAATTCCACATCCGATGCATGGGAATTTGTAAAGTGCTGCCGTGCCGAAAATATAAAACCCATTCTCGGCGCCGAGATCCGCAATGGCGATAAACTGCTTTATATTCTTCTTGCAAAAAGCAATCAGGGTTTTTTTTCCATAAATAAATTCCTGTCAGAACACCTCACCGAAAAAATAATTTTCCCTGAAATTTTATTTTCGGTTATCCATGACTGTTATATTGTCTATCCGCTTGGGGCAAAACCGGTAGAACGCCTTGGGGAAAATGAATTTATCGGCTTGCTGCCAACTGAGCTTACAAAAATCCACGGTTTTGCTAAAAACAGCATTGCCGAAAAATGCGTTGTACGCCAGCCAGTGACTTTTCAGAGCAAGGGCTTTCATAGCCTGCACAAGTTGCTTCGTGCCATAGCCCACAATACCGTGCTTTCGAAAATTCCAGAAGATGCTGTTTGTGCCGTGGACGAATATTTTATCCCCCCGGACAAGTTACTCTTGGCGTTCATGCAGCACACCCAAATCGTGACCAATACCTACCGTCTCATGGAAGCCTGTTCCATTGAGATGGAATTTGGTAAGGACAAAACAAAAAAAACGTTCAGCAGCACAGGGGAGGACGACAGGATACTGCTCGCAAAGCTTGCCTATAACGGTCTGGCAAAAAGGTATGGTGCAAATAACGGGCACCCAAAAGCCAGAGTCGACAAGGAACTCGCCATTATAGACCAACTTGGCTTCAATGCCTATTTCCTCATCACCTGGGATATTATCAGGTATGCGCAAAGCCGTGGTTATTACCACATCGGGCGTGGCAGTGGCGCGAACTCTATCGTTGCCTTTTGTCTGCAGATCACCGACGTTGACCCGATCGAACTTGATCTTTTTTTCGAAAGGTTCCTGAACCCGCACAGGACTTCGCCGCCGGATTTTGATATCGATTTCAGCTGGAACGAGCGGGATGATATTTTCGATTATATCTTCAAGCGCTACGGCAAAGACCACGTCGCCCTGCTTGGCGTGTACTCGACTTTCAAGCATAAATCGATCACCCAGGAGCTTGGCAAAGTGCTCGGGCTGCCACAAGCTGAAAGAAATGAGATGGCAGATAATCCGGGCCGCAACTATCCAAAGGGAACAATACAAGGTACCATCCTGCACTATGGTAGATTTCTGGAAGGCTTTCCAAACTACATAGGTATTCATGCGGGCGGCGTGATCATCAGCGAAAAACCGGTATACGAATACGCTACGCTGTATATGCCTCCCAAAGGTTTTGCGACCACCCAGATAGATATGTACTACGCCGATGATATCGGACTCTATAAGCTCGATGTCCTCAGCCAGCGGGGTCTTGGCACGATCAAAGACAGCCTTGATATCATCAAAAAAAACTCGGGCGTGGATATCAATATCCATGAAGTGCAAAAGTTCAAAAAAGACAAAATCCTTAATCAGAACCTCAGCACCGGCCATTCAATTGGCTGTTTTTACATAGAATCCCCAGCCATGCGCCACGTCATGCAAAAGCTGCATTGCAGCAATTATGAAACACTTGTGGCCGCAAGTTCCATCATCCGCCCAGGCGTAGGGCGCAGTGGGATGATGGGGGAATACATTTCCCGGCACAATGATCCGGGTAAGTTCAACTCACTTCATCCAAAGCTCGCTGAAATACTCAAAGCGACCTATGAGGTGATGGTCTATCAGGAAGACATCATACGTGTCGTGCATGAGTGGGCAGGCCTCACTATGGCAGAAGCGGACTTGCTCCGGCGTGCAACAAGTTTCAAGTACCGTGTGAAAGACCAGATGGGTTTTTTGAAAGACAAATTTTTCAGCAACTGCAAAAAACTTGGTTATCCTGATCCGGTTGTCGGGGAAGTCTGGCGTCAGATCGAAAGTTTTGCGGAGTTCAGTTTTTGCAAGGCCCATTCTGCCTCCTTTGCCGTTGAAAGCTACCAATGCCTTCACCTCAAATCGTATTACCCGCAGGAGTTTATGGTCGCAGTCATTAATAATCTCGGCGGCTTCTATGGCACGGAGCTGTATATCTATGAACTCATGAAAGCAGGAGCAACCGTCCATCCGCCTTGCGCGAACAACAGCGACTATCACACAAATATAAAGGGCACGGATGTCTATATCGGTTTTAAATTCATCAAAGAGTTAAGACAAGCCACTGCCATGAGTATTGTCGAACAAAGAGACACCCAGGGCAATTACCTGCACATCCAGGATTTCATTGAGCGCACAAAAATAACCTATGAGCAATTACGGATACTCATCCGCGTTGGTGCGTTTAGCTTTACGGGGAAAAACAAAAAGGAACTTTTGTGGGAAGGCGCGTTCGTGCAAAAGAAAAATAGCAACCATGTTGCCGCTCACCAGTCGCTTTTTGTGGAGGAAGAAAGAAAATTTCAAATACCTGAATTGCCGATCTATGAAATGGATGATGCCTATGATGAGATCGAACTGCTTGGGTTCCCTGTTTGCAATCCCTTTCATATCGTTGATGAAGACCCTTACAAATACAAGCTTGCAAAAGACATGAAGGACAATATCGGTAAGGTTATTACGCTGCTGGCTTATCATATCACCCACAAGCCGGTTCACACCGTGCATGGCCAGGCAATGAGCTTCGGCACTTTTCTGGATATAGAAAGCAACTGGATCGACTCGGTTCATTTTCCGGACGTGCACCGCAGACTGCCTCCTACAGCGGGCTTTTATCTGATCACCGGAAAGGTCACATGCGATTTTGGCGTCTGCAGTCTTGAAGTCATCAAGCTGGAAAAAGCAGGTATTAAAAAAAGAAGGGGTGAACTCAAGAAATTATGACGCCCACAGATCGCCATATCACTCATTTTGATCTTGACGCTTTTTTTGTGGCGGTGGAATGCCTTAAAAATTCTCGTTTCAAAAACAAACCGCTACTCGTCGGTGGCAGCGGTGATCGTGCAGTCGTTGCAGCCTGCAGTTATGAGGCCAGGAAATTTGGCATCCACAGTGCAATGCCGATGCGCATGGCAAAGCGACTCTGTCCTGAAGCAATCGTGATCAGTGGTGACATGGAAAGCTATAGCAAATACTCGCGCCTCGTCACCGATATTATAGCCGACAAAGTACCTATGTACGAGAAGGCCTCCATCGATGAATTTTACATCGACCTCAGTGGGATGGAAAAATTTTTTGGGTGTAGTCTTTTCAGCAAGGAGCTGAAACAAAAAATCACCAAGGAAACAGGATTGTCCATCAGCTTCGGGTTGGGGAGTAACAAGCTTATCAGCAAGGTTGCCACCAATGAAGTCAAACCGGACGGGCAAATTGAGATACCATTTGGAGAGGAGAAGGATTATCTGGCGCCGCTGGGAGTGGAAAAGCTCCCAGGAGTCGGGCAGCAAAGGGCGACACAGCTTTATCAAATGGGCGTGGAGACAATAAAAAAGCTCAGCCAGTTCCCTGTCGAGGAATTGCACGTTGTCCTCGGCAAAGATGGCATCGAGCTGTCGCGCAGATCAAACGGGGTTGATGATACTCCGGTTGTGCCTTACCGTGAACAGAAATCGATCTCGACGGAAAGGACGTTCCAGACAGATACGATCAATGTTGATTTTTTGCACAGCGTGCTTGTACGCATGACAGAAGAGATCGCTTTTGAACTGCGAAAGCAAAATAAACTGACAGGATGCGTCGCCGTGAAGCTGCGGTATTCAAATTTCGATACCGAATCAAAACAAACAACTATTCCCTATACTGCGGCCGACCATGTGCTTTTAAAGATATCAAGGGAACTCTTTGATAAGTTATTTACACGACGGATGCTCGTGCGACTCGTCGGCGTGCGCTTCACTCATCTCATTGCTGGCAACTATCAGGTAAGTCTTTTTGATGATACCCAGGAAATGATTAGCCTTTACCAGGCAATAGACAGCGTCAAACTTCGCTATGGTTCCCAATTTTTGAGAAGAGCAAAAGCAATAGTAAAAAATCGTTGATTGCAGGAAAAGCCAGAACTCCGTACAGACAGGCTTTGAAGACTCCTGTGCAGGGAAACGCTGTTGCCAAATTATTTCTGGTTATTGGTTTTACAGTAAGATCTACCAATAGGGTTACCTTGCCATCCTTGCCTAATTTGCGCACACGCGGGAACCATCCCTCAGTAGCAGGGCCGTTTGCATTTGTATATTCTAATACATAAATATCTCCATTCAATACTGCAACTCCTGTAGGTGTCCATGGGCGTTCAGCTTTTAAAATCGTATTTACTTTTCCGCCAGGACCTATCTTTAATAAACAATGACAACTAGTTGCAGCCACATAAACAACTTCACTGGAATCAACTGCAATTCCTCTTAGAAGAGGTATTCCCCGATTAGTATCCTTATGGTCTGCTGGGTCTTCGTCACAATCACTTACCACAACAGGATGAACCAATGTTGTAACTCTGCCATCCATAGTAACTTTTAATAAAGAATTCCAGCACGCCACATACAGCGAGCCATCGGGCGAAGCGGATAAACCCGTAATCCCGTCTTGGAGCCCATTCAATATATTTTCAAGAGTCGGGCTAAAAACTGATTGTTGTTTTGCCAGTGTCTCCCGTACAAGTGTTTTTGCCCCCGGATGCAGATCACCTTTTGGGCTGCCACAATAATAAAAATTCCCGTCGCTGCTGATTGCTATAGGTGAACCTCCCCCAGCATAAATGATTGCAGGCTGTACGCCATCAGGAGTAATTCTTTCAAAATATTTTGGTTGTGTTCTTGAAAAAATTCCCTGTTCATCCAAACACATCCAATGTCCGTCAGTTGCTTTATGGATGTAACTGAATTTACCATCAAAGGAAATCTTCGCAACACCAACACGGCTATGTATAAAATATACATTGCCGTTTTTATCAACAACAATGCCTGAACCAGGATGGGCAGATGCATTGCTATAAAAGGCAACTGCTTGGGTCAAAATCAGGCCAAGGATGGCTAAACGGGTCCTCATAATTATCCACTTTTAGCAAATAGTGCACCAAATAAGAATCCTTCAGATGTTCGGCCCTTAATCTGATATCCGCTACAGGAGGATTTTTGCTAAAAGATAAATTGCCCGGGGAAAAAAGCCGCTTTGCCAGCGTCTCGTAAGCGTTTTTGAGTATCCCAGAGACTTTTATGCTTTAGATAGGATGTAAACGCTTATAATGGGCGCATACCAAGAAAATTTTTTAAATACTAAATAATTTAGTACTTTTATGCTAAATTTTTATTTAGCGAAAATGAAAAAGACAGTCTCACAGAAGCAATATGTATTTATCTCCCATGCCGGTTACAGACAAAACGAATACCTTCTCATTTTAAATCCACATGAAGAACTGCGAAGGAAAATCATGGCAGTAAAAGACGAATTCAATAAAACCTTTAATGCGCCGACTGCGCGTTGGGGAAAACCCCATCTCGGAATCGTACGGTTCAAGCAACTGGAGATGATGGAAGAGCGCATTATTCATAACCTGAAAGTCATTGCCATGGGCTTTCATCCCATCAAAGTCGAACTGAAAGATTTTGGAAGCTACCCGTCGCACACCATTTTCATCAACGTGACGACCAAAGAGCCTATAAAAAAACTGGTGAAGGAGATCAAGCCCTGGCAAAAATTGCTTAAACTGAATGAAGACAACAAACCACACTTTATCGATGATCCGATGATCACCGTCGCTCGGCAATTAAAGCCCTGGCAATATGAAAGCGCTTGGAAAGAATATGAGCACAAAAATTTTACAGGAAGGTTTATCGCAGATGGAATGCTACTACTGAAAAGAGGCGTGGGTGAAACGGGCTATCAGATCGCCTCGAGGTTCGACTTTCAGAATCTGCCCGTCTCGACAAAACAGGGCAGTCTTTTTGGATAGTACTTATATCATTTGCGCATCTGAAACGATCATCTCCCCTATTACTAATGAATAGATATCTTCAATTTTTTCTACATAGAGCATGCAACATCTTTTTAGTTAGCCCGACTTTTTATGCTAAAGGATAAATCTGCCTTGGATCTTTGTCTCAGAAATTTTATAGTTTCATATCGTTAAATGAGTTACCATGTGTTTACATGATATTTGCTTTACTTGTAGCAAAAAAACTCTCTAGGTCTCCACCAGGGATATAAACTGGGCTTTTCACTAGCTTACCTTTGGACCAAAATTTTTTTTTCGGATATTTTATCAGGTGCAAATTTTTGTTGGCCATGTACAATCCTTTTCCACTACTCAGTGAAACATTGTTGGATGAAAAAATAAAGTCTGGAAAAAGATTTTTTGTAAGGCAAACATTTCCTCGGGGGATGCAGCCAAGACTCAGAGCGGCATTTTTATTCAGGGCGTATGAATGGAAGGAAGAGCAACTCGCAAAAGAACATATGCAGCTATTGACCCGCGACGCCAACGCATTTTTGTACGATGCAGAAGACTTGGATCATCTCAAAAGGATGAAGCAAGCAGCCAAACAACCTCATGGGTTCAAGATATTCTACGCAGGAAAAAAAGGCGTTGAATGGGAACCTCCAAAAGACTACCAGGAAAAGATGAAAGCCTATATCAGGCAGATGCATCCAAATTGGCGGACAAAAAAGGACGGCGAGAAAATTGCGATAGGCCTATTTGAGGAATTTGGGGAGCTATTCCTTAAATTTAGTTTCGAAAACCAACAAGACAAGCTACCATTTGATGAAATTGAAAAATATTGAGCTATGTGCCTTGACATTGCATTTTATTCGGCGCTGGAACTCATAGATGATTATTTCCCCGCGCTCGTCCACGACACGGAAATAAATTTTGATATGGACATGAGTGTGCACGTGATGGCGCTCGGCTATAAAAAGTATCCCGTAGTCACGATTGAAAATGAGAATTTTCACAGGAAATATTTTGAATGGGGCGTCATTGCAGAATATATGGACACCTCGGAGAAAGTGAAAGCGATGCGCAATAAAATGGTGAATGCCCGCAGCGAAAAAATCCTAGGTGATAAGAAATCTTTCTGGCACCGCATCCGCCATAAACGTTGCCTGATCCCAGTGACCGGGATTTATGAGCACCGGGAAATACTGGGTTGGAAAAATAAAGTTCCTTATCATGTTTCCCTCAAAGACCGCAAAATGTTCTGTATCCCGGGGTTGTACCATCACAAT
>DATMMJ010000565.1:0-6061 GCA_035569795.1 Puia sp.
TTGTTGGCAGGGGGGAAGGGCTTGTAGCTTATGCAAGCGTGTTGTTAGAAAAAATAATTGACAAAGGGTGAAGGCTAATAGGTAAAGGGGAATTATCCGTCAATTAATTATCCCCCATCCTTCTTACCTTTGCGCCCATGCCAAAATTGAAGGTGAAAATTATCAATCAATCCGGCAATGGACTACCGGAATATGCGACTGAAGGATCCTCGGGCATGGATATACGCGCAAACCTCACGCAGCCAGTTGTGCTCCATCCAATGGAGCGCATGCTAGTACCGGCAGGATTTTTTATCGAGCTTCCTGTTGGGTATGAAGCCCAGATTCGTCCGCGTAGCGGCCTTGCTCTGAGGCAAGGCATCACCTGTCTCAATTCTCCTGGAACTGTAGATGCTGATTACCGCGGTGAAATCATGGTGGTGCTTATAAATCTTTCACAGGAAGAACAAACGATTCGTCATGGAGACAGGATTGCGCAGATGGTGATTGCGAAAGTGCAAAAAATAAGATGGAAGCGGGTGGAAAAAATTAACGAAACAAAGCGCAATCAAGGCGGTTTTGGGCACACAGGTAAATCGTAAACAATGCAAAAATTTTTTTATTTCGGTGTTGGGCTGATGATTGTGATTGGGGCAAGCTGCAGGTCTGCAAAAAAGATACAGAAAGTGATTTCCAATTCAAAGAAAGACACGGCTCATTCAGTGGTGATCGTTGAGAATCCCAAAGAAGATTCTATCCGGTTCATCAATGACATCTTCGGCCATGTAGAAAAGAACCGGATTGATTTTAAAACATTCTCTGCAAAAATACGTGTCAATTATGAAGGCGGCGATGGTAAAGACTATGACTTCACAGCTTCGCTGCACATGCAAAAAGACAGTATTATCTGGGTTAGAGTGGAAGCATCAGCGCTTTTAGGAATTGAAGCATTTCGAATTCTTATCACACCCGATAGCGTGAAAATTTTGAACAAGCTGAAAAAAGAATTAATATTCCGGTCGGTAAGCTATTTACAGGAGACGGCAAGGATGCCGCTGGATTTTAAGTCTTTACAGGATTTGCTGATTGGCAATCCGGTTTATCTGGACAGCAATATTGTTTTCTATCGCAAAGAAGCAAATGCCATTTCAATTTTGAGCCTGGGCAAATTGTTTAAAAATTACCTTACACTCAGTAATGATAACTATACCTTAAAGCATTGTAAGCTGGATGATGTGGATGTGATGCGCGCCCGGACCTGTGATCTTACGTACGGCGAGTACAGCGGGAATTTTTCAGCTTACCGTAAAATTTCCATCGCAGAAAAATCGAAATTAGACATTGATTTTTCGTTTAAGCAATTCCATTTTAACGAGGATTTAAGTTTTCCGTTCCCTGTGCCGAAAAATTATAAGCGCAAATAAACGTTATACCTTTTATTTTGCAATCCACCCTGTGCATTTGTCAATCAATTAAAGCAATGCTATGCTGAAACGCTTTTCTGGAATATTTCTTATGCTGATCTTATCAGCTCTTGCCTTTTCTCAGCAACCAGCACAAAGCCGCAGCGATCTTGAGAAAGAACGTGCTGCGATCCAGAAGCAAATTGAGGATGTCACGCAAACCCTAAATGAGACTAAAAGGAACAGAAAAGAAACACTGGGCCAGTTGGCTTTGCTCCAACGCAAATTGCGCCTCCGCGAAGCAGCGATACAAAACATTAATGCACAGGTCAACTATATCCAAAATGATATGAACCAGTCCTGGCGTGAGATTTTGAAATTACGCAAAGAGCTGGATACACTGAAAATTCAATATGAAGAAAGCGTGGTGTATGCATACAAGAACAGGAGCAGTTACGATTTTTTAAATTTTATTTTTTCCGCTGCCAGTTTTAATGACGCAGTGAAGCGAGTTGCCTATTTAAAATCTTACAGGGCTTACCGTGAGGAAAGGGCGCAGAACATTGCCCGCACACAGGTTTTGCTGCAAAGCAAAATTGCCGGCTTAAGAGTACAACGCGAAGAAAAAGATGTCGTACTGAAAAAACAGAATAAAGAAAGACAAGTACTGGAAGACGAGAAAAAAGAAAAAGACCAGTTTGTTTCGCAATTGAAATCCCGCGAAAGGGAATTGCAAAAAGACCTTACTATTAAGAAAAGACAGGATAATAAACTACAGGCTGCACTGCACGCCGCGGTTAACCGTGAAGTAAAACTGGCAATGAATAGAGAAGCTGCTGAAGAAAAACGACGTGTCGGAGAAAATGCAAAATCCAGTAGCAATAAAGACAACAATAACTCAAATGCAAATCCGTCAACCCGGCCAGGTGAAATTGCTAGTACACCCGCATTGAAAACAAAAACCAGTGTCCTGGCTAAGAGTCCGGAGGGAATGATTGTTTCAGCAAATTTTGAAAAGAACAAAGGCAGATTACCCTGGCCCGTTGAAATGACAAATGTCACCATTCACTTTGGGTTTTATAACGTGGAAGGACTCAAAAATATTAAAGGCAATAGTCCGGGCATCACCATTGAAACGCAGGTAGGTACCCCCGTTAAAGCAGTATTTGATGGTCTGGTCTCTTCCGTATTCAACATCGAAGGAACTTCTGCGGTCTTAATACGTCATGGAAAATATTTTACATCTTATAGTAACCTTTCGTCTGTTGGTGTAACGAAAGGAGAAAGCGTCAAAACCGGCCAAATAATTGGGAAAGCTGGTGACAATGCAGACGGGAATGGCGAGATCCAATTGATATTGATGAATGAAAGTACAAATCTAAACCCAGAGCAGTGGTTAAGAAGAAAGTAATTTTATTGATATCGAGAATTTGCCAATTGAAAACCTAAGAAACCACCTAAAGATCCTTTTAGCAACTTCCAAACCTTAAAGTTCATTTTTTTAAATACTGAAGTCAACCTATTAATGTTGTGATTTACCCAGTAGCAGGGTATATGAGTGTACAAAGGAAAGGCAAATAAATCTCCCAGCTTGTGACGGTTTATTCATAGCCGCTCTTAATAATTGTAGATATCATTTTAAATCGCCCGTTTGGCTTTATAAAATTTGGTGAATGAGCTGGTATGGTAATGCCCATGCCGGTTTGGAGTACATGCGAAATCTTATCAATAACAACTTCTGCCTTCCCTTCAATGATCTGGATAAAAGTGTCAAATGGGGATGTCTTCTCTGTCAATCCTTCTCCGCTGTCAAATGACATGATGCTTATATTGCCCGTCGACTTTTTGATGATCGTTTTTATAACCACCGATTTTGCCATATACTCAATGATTTCGACAATGATGTGAGACTTTGATTTTTCCATTCCGATTTCGGCGGGTTTGTCATATTTGGCTTTAACGTTCATAGTAGTAATTGAAATTTTCTAAAAAAATAATACTTCTACAATCTACCATTGACTTAGACTTACACTGTTTCCTGTATTCTTTACTGATATGGCGACTTCACTGAATGGTTTTTCTTAAGATTGCGCGCCTATCAATTTTATTCAACCTGAAATACTTACTATTAATAGCTTCAATTTTCAGTTGGTAATCTTCTTTTTCTCCCTTCGGGTTCCATTGGCGTGATCAGCAGCGGCACGGTACTGGTTCGTTAGTTAAGGACAATGCAAAGTTGAGTCTTCCTTTGCCCTCAAGCGTTACATAACTCTAGAAATATTTTGCATTATTCACACATTGAACTATTATTTGATACAATGAGGTTGTTTTTGAAAGAGCGCTCATGGCGCAAGCCAGATTCTTTCAATGTCCAGGAGTTAGTCCATTATCTAATGAAATGGTCGAGAATAAAATAAAAGATCAACGTACCTTAGGTAAAGTCAAATTGGTTGCGAAACAATACCTTGAATAAAAGCGTACCAGATGATCAGTTCATCCAAGATTTTTTCCCTCCTTGCACGGAACATAACTTGAATTAAGAAAATCTCTAATACTATAATCCGGAAAATCCATAAGGCAACCGTTATGGTGATTAAAAAAGGCAAATAAACAAAAAGCCCCGTTATGCGCGGGGCTTTAACTAAAACTAACTGTTAGAGAACAACGAACCATTTATGTGAATCTGAAAACGTAAAGATAAATTTGTCGCCCTAAAAAATTGTTACACAAATCTGAAAAAAGTTTACAACATTCACACATTCTGAAATCATTTTTTTACTGGTACCTCCAGGGTGATTGTCATTATCGCTGCCACGGAGCCACCTTCTTTGCCTACATTGAAATCGCTGCGTTTGATGTCGAATCTCCCCTTAAAAAGACCTGAATTCCCGTTAGCATTAAAAGTAAAAGGTATTTCGACGGCTTTGGTAGTGTTTTTCATCATGAGGTTACCGATTGCTTTATAACCTGTGCCTGTCTTTTCGATTTTCACGGAATGGAAACTGATCATTGGATATTTTTTTGAATTGAGCCATTCTTCTTTGTCACGAAGATCCCGATTGCGCAATCCAATCCCGGTGCCTATTGTGGCCGCCTGAATGCTTGCTAGTATGGAGCTTCCTGCTAAATCGTTTTCGTTAAATACGATAGTTGTCTTCAATCCGGAAAAGCTTCCGTGCACAGTTCCAAAGGGACCGCCTATATCAAATTTGATTTTTGCTTTTAGCGTTTCAGCCTCCCAATTGCTGAGGGAAATGAATCCTATTACTAACGCAAGGGTAACGATTGAGATTATTATTTTAAATGATCTTCTGGGGGCACTGGATTCTTTCAGGTAAGAATATGCCTCAAACGGTAAAAAAGCAAGACCGGACAGCACTGCTCTGAATACAATGGTAAAAGATCGCATACCGAAAGGATTTATACTTTTATCTGCAGACCTGCCCTGCCAGAAAATAGTTGCTCAAAGTTTAGTATTATTTCCCTGTAGTTTGTTACACAATCATGGGAATGTGTTGTATAATTCACACCTGCATTTCTGTGATTTTTTCGGAGCGTTTACCACTGATTTAGGGATCCTTCTTGTATGGGTAGAACCACATTCCTGGTATCAGATGGCGAAAAATAAAGCTCCGTGTGAATCACGAAGCTTTTTAAAGGTCAACTATTATAAACCCAAAACCGTCCATTTCAAATTATAGTCCAAGTTAGGCATCTTGATTTGAAGGATTATTACATAATTCTGTAAATAACTTACATAATTCACACATAAATGCATGCCCTGGGCACGCTTGCGCAAGCATTGGATGGATGAATGGTTCATAATGGTTTCATTTCCAATTTGCTCTCTCAGCAGACCTCGAAAAAATGCCTTATCTGAAAGAAAGCGGCTTTACCACCAAAACCAGTGTGATCCATGGCTTTTCGGCTAAATCAAGCAAGAACTATTGACTCATGTTTATTTTAGATTGTAAGATAATGCGCCAAATAATTTGGGATGAGCGAAGGTTGTTTGAGTCAAATATTTTTTTGGAGTTCTTTTATTGAAAAAAACCTGCAATATAATTCTTATCTCTATTTTGCGAGCCGAGTTATATCCCTCAAATATCCTCCAGCGTGCTGCGCTTCTTATCCTTGATCTTTTTAAAGAAGGAGGGTGTGAGGCCCGTTATTTTCTTGAACTGGTTGGATAAATGCGCCACGCTGCTATATCCCATCTTCCAGGCTATTTCTGTAATGTTGAGTTCATCGTACACAAGCAACTCCTTTACCCGCTCAATTTTGTGTGTAATGAGGAAATGCTCAATAGTGGTGCCTTGAGACTCAGAGAACAAGTTTGCCAGATAAGTATAGTCGTGGTGTAGTTTTTGGCTTAAATAATCAGAAAAATTTATTTCCAGCGGATCTTCCGAATAATGGACCAGTTCTATGATCACATTTTTTATCCTTTCAATCAGGATGCTCTTTTTGTCATCCATCAATTCGATGCCCGATTTTTTTAAGGCTATGTTCAATTCATTCCATTTCTCTGGTGAAATATGCTCTTCAATTTCTGCTTCACCCAGTTCTACCCTCTTATAATGCAAGCCCAGCTTATCTAGCTCTGCTTTCACGAGCATCTTACAGCGTATACTGACCATATACTTAATATAGAGCTTCATTTCTCGGGTAAGTTTTAG
>DATMMJ010000566.1:0-5109 GCA_035569795.1 Puia sp.
TTTGAGTATAAAATTAATTGGCAACAATTTGAAAATGTTTTTAATTAATTGAATTGTGGTGATAATGATCGGCCTGCAAAGCCAATTCGGTTAATGGTATTCCTACTGTAGTAAACCATATTCCCAATAAGCAACATGCACACGAAATTCACACTTTTGCGAAAAAGAACCTGGCTATATATAAACCCCGCGGATCATTGGGTTTGTAAAAGAGCTCCCCAAACCATCAGCGGGAAAATAAGACGAGTGGAGCTCCGCACTTGTGAAGCCTAAAAAAAAGGACAGCAACACTATGGCGAATTCCTATATTTAATCTTGTTGATTTTCTTTGAACCTGATTAACTCTTTTGAGAAAAGTAACGCTTTGGAGGATAAAGGCGAGATTCAACTTGCAAATATTTTCGCCTTCGCCTCCGCAGAGGTGATGACTGGTATTATTTCAAAGTCTGCAAGGTCATTCCAATGACTTATCCATTGCAGAATCTCCCGCCTCGTACTGCTTTCCAATACCTGGAAGCAAATACTAACCCTCTCATCAATCCAACTATTGACATAGTGTACTCCTTCAGGCAGGAGTCTTCCCTTTTGCTCAAAGCGTTCATAGAGCGCTTTGACTTTGCCCGGATGAAATTTTTCTATGATCATAAACAACATGACTCGTCATTTTATAACGCTAACAATTCGCCCTGGTATCCCTGTTTTATGCACGCCAAAAATAAAACGCTAAGTGGGCTTGAGCCTCACAAAATTAAATAGATAAAACCGGTATCCCCTTCCGGGGCAGATTTTTTAGGTGTGCTACTGAGCTTTAGTGATGATGATATTGCGGAACTCAATTGGTCCATGATCTCCTTGAAGAAGTATCGGTCCAGGCTCACCTTCACGGCTATTTATTGCGCCACCCGTTATTCCAGGTATCTGTTGGTTGCTGATGACCGTCTTTCCATTTAAGGCAACGCTCACCATCCTGCCAACTAAGGTGATATCAAACGCCTGCCATTCCCCTGCATCTTTTGCTGCGATTTCGCTTGGAGCAATGAACCCATAAATGCCACTGATGAAATCACTTGCAGGCTCCATGCCTTTGTTGTCTTCTATCTGCACTTCGTAGCGGCCACGCAGATACACCCCACTGTTGCTGCCTTTGGGATAACGGAACTCAATATGCAATTTAAAGTCGGTAAATGTCTTATCAGTCATAATATTGGAACCCGATTTAGGGCTTCTCAAAATGCCATCTACTGCCTGCCATTGGTTCTCACCTTGCGCGTGCCAACCGCTCAAATCACTTCCGGTAAAAAGTTTGATGGGTTTGCCCCAGACGGGCGCTGTTTTTCTTTTTAGCAGAGGAGCACGAACCCCAACCCAGTCATATGTTTTTCCATCACTGCTGGTAACAGTGCCTGCTAAGGAGTCGCCTTGGAGCATGCCCTCTACAATAATATCATTAGTTCCAGCCTCCCATTGTGGTGGGATAGAAAAGCTCATTTTCCCTTGGTTAAAGTTAACCCTGGAAATCGGACGCGCAGATCCACCTTCGCCTACAAAGCGACCAACCAGCGTGCTGGTTCCTGAATGCGTAACCTCAAGCCATGAGGGCGCTTTCCTTCCCGATTTGTTGATAGTAATGTCCCATCGCCCGATCAAAGGAGATTCCTGCTGTAGCTTTACATGACGAGCAAGCGTTGCTTTAGGGATTGCTACTGCAACTAACAAAATAATAGTCATCAACAACTGCAGGGAAATAAACCCAAGGGTGGCTCCTGATAATTTTTTCATATAGTTTTTTTGAATTTTTCTTCAAGGTTCAAATTACTTAAAAAAACGAAATCGAACATTTGTCTCCTTAATTCCTATGTCCAGCGATCATGATTTCATCTTTTGAAATACCTTGCACAAAACAAATCTACCATGTCGGACTGGAAACAGGAATTAAATCAATTTTTAGGTGATAAGGGAAAGACGCAACCATCGCCACAGTTCAACCAGAGCGATGAAATGAAAATCCAGGAGTTTTTGAGCGAAATTTTCAAAACAAGCCTCGCAAAGCTAAAGGAGCAAATAAACTCATATAAAGATATTAAAGCGGAGATCAGCATTTCGAAAAAAGCGGAGCACAGTTTTTTTGAACAGGTTGAACTGCGTGTATATAAAATAATGCAACAGAAATTTACTTACAGGCTTGTGTTTTTCAAAACGGGCGACTTGATCTTTGCAAAAGGCCAATTCAGCATCCCTAATTTATATGGGGAAAGCATCCATTTTACTGATACTCCATTCCATAAATCTCTTGCAGAGATAAAGGAAAAAGATGTCCTGGAGGATTTCACCAGTACATTTAAAGAACATTTCGAGAGAAAATGAGCAAATGTCCTACCCGCGAGCTGGCCTCAAGGTAGCAGAGTCGATCCACGTTATACGGTCAAGGTGGATTTTCGTTTAGGCGCTATTAATGTGCAAGTATTACCTCCCCTGCCCTTTTGCCTTCGCAAAATAAAAGGTCGAGGATTGAAATATTTGGAAAAAACCCAGTTTTGCTCTCAAAAACCTGATGGTAAGAAACGCGGGCAAAATCCTTATAATTTTTTGGGAGTACCTTATTTCTGAAGTCCAGCACATCATCTCCCAGCTCCGGGATTGAATCTTCAGTACTAGACAATTCAACCGGCAAGTTTAGTTTTTGGATGCTCCACTCAAAACAGGCCATATCCCAATCAAACAAAAATTCAAACTGTTTTTCATAAAGTTGCCGCAACTCGTCTTTATAAAATTCAAACCAGGGTGATTTATTGTAACAGGAAATGATGCTTTTCCAATGATCTTTCTGCCATTTACTTGCCCCATAAATCCGCACGTCTTTCATCACCCTTTTCTGGTTCCTCCCTTCCTGCAAAGGGACGCTTAAAATAATGGTCCCGTTTGCACCAGCGATGATACACCGGTTGCGGAAGCTCATTTTCTGATAGGGTTCATATTTATCAAATATTATATTTGTACACGCATACGAATTTTTATAAAAGATAACAGGTGGAAAATATTGAATCTCAGACAGAAATTTCATAAAAACAAATTTAAGTTTGAATTTAGCTCAGTCAACCATTTTTTTTCATATCAATAAGAAATAGGCTACAATATGAATAATATAAAATTGCATATTATATAATATATAATATTAATAACCAATTGATTAATTATTAATTTCAATTACTAAAGAAATTACTTCAGCTTCTATTTGACTTTAGTCCCAAAGCAGATGCAAATTAGTAAATATATTAGTAACAAAAATCGCTGAAAATGTTGGCTACGATATATCAGTTCCCACAAACCGATTCCAAAAGTTTTCGCAAATCAAGGGCAAGCAATTCAGCCCATCTCCCACTAAATAATTTTTGAAACAGCAGGTTACTAAACACCTTAGTCAGGTATTAATAACTCCAACTTGAAATAGTCATGGAACAGTATAAGAACTATAAAGAACTCATGCAGCAGCTTTCGGATGAAAAGGTTTGCCGCGCTTTCGTCGAAGAAATGAGATGGAAAGGCAACCCTATTTGCCCCTATTGCGGAAGCACTAAACCATACAGGTTGGGAGACGGTAAGAATTTCAGATGCCGGAATAAGGAGTGCAAATCCGATTTCAGCGTTACAGTCAAGACCATTTTTGAGGATAGTAAAATACCATTGTCCAAATGGGTTGCGGCAATTTTCATCCTTACCGCACACAAAAAGGGGATTAGCTCACATCAATTAGCCCGTGATATTGGAGTAACTCAAAAAACTGGATGGTTCCTTTTGCACCGCGTTAGGCACATAATGGGCATACCTGATATTGAGCCTTTAGAGCATATTGTAGAGGTTGATGAAACTTACATTGGAGGCACTTTTGCCAATATGAACAAGAAAAGGCGCAAAAAATGGCAAGACAAAGGCGGTGATAACAAAATAGCTGTTATGGGCTTATTACAGCGTGGAGGCAACGCTAAATTGACTGTGATAGGTGAAAGGAACTTCAAAGAGGTCGTAAGGCAGAACGTAGAGAAAACGGCCCTATTAATGACCGATACCCATTTGAGTTATCAAGGGCTTAACCAAGAATTTGCAGGACATGAAACGGTTAACCATTCAGAAAATGAATACAGGCGCGGGATGGCTTATACCAATTCAATCGAAGGTTTTTTCTCTCTCTTTAAGCGCACAATTTTTGGAATCTATCACCAAGTCTCGCCGAAACATTTAGATGCTTATTGTTCGGAATCAACATACAGATTTAACACGCGAAAAATCAAAGATGTTGACAGGTTTAAAGTAACAATGTCAAATGTTGAAGGGCGGCTCACTTACAAAGCCCTTATTAGCAAATAATTTACTTCACCCCGCCGAAAGGCAAAAAATATTAAATTTATGTTTCAAATTGCCGAAATGAATGTAAGTATTAAAAAACTTTCCATTGAAAATTTCAAATGTTTTAAAAAAGAACAATCTTTTGATTTTACAAAACTTACAATTTTAACTGGAGCCAATAGTAGTGGCAAAAGCTCTATATTATCTGCCGTTTTAGGGGCGCTACAATCAGTAGGTTTCCCATTTAAATTCTCTACGAATGGGAAGCATATTAATATGGGAGACTTCAAAGAAATCTCAAATAGCCATAATATAGAAAATAAAATAAAAATCAATTTTACATTATATTCAATATTAGACAATTACTCTTATAATATTTTTTCTACTTGGGAAGACGATTCAATAAGTCACTTACCTATACTGAAAGAAGTTGTTTTGAAATCGGAATGCGTTCAATTAAAGGTTTATAAGAAATCTTCTGGGTATTTTCTTGATTTTAGTTATGACCCAGAAAATGACCCTGAAACGAAAAATGATGATAAAAAATTAGTTCACGAAGAATCACTTGCGGCTGCGGAAGTATCATTTTCTAGAGTAAATATGAATTTTAAATCGGATTGGACGAAAGAAAAAGCAATTGAAGACTATAAAAAATATCTTGATTCTTATTTTGAAAAAAAAACCATTACAAATTTTAAAATAAGAATGATTGATGAGGTAGTACTTAGCGTAAGAGACAAAAAAAATAAAAGATTAGACGATACCGTT
>DATMMJ010000567.1:0-4858 GCA_035569795.1 Puia sp.
GCAGTATAGAAGAAGGATTGAATCTTTCCTGGAATATGTAAATGAAGACGGGCAGTGCCGCAGCCAGTTTATTGCGTATTATTTTGGGGACGGGGAAGCAAAGCCATGCGGGGTTTGCGATAACTGCTTGCGCCAGAAAAATATTAGTCTCACTAGGGAAGAATTGGATGATATCCACCAGCGTATAATTCAAGCTGTTCAATCGCGTTTTGTGGATGCAAAACAAATAGTAGCAGAACTCAAGGGAATCAATAATGAAAAAGCTTGGAAAGTAGTCAATTACCTCCAGGTGCAAAACAAATTGATTGTTGACTCAGATGGGAAAGTGAGCATGGATATAAATTCCCCATTGTGATTGGCGACGAACAATTTTTTTTTGTATAAACCTATTTTATTTTCTTCAATTCATAATGTTCTCCCTCATCATCTGCAATTATTTTTTCAAACTTGCCGTCAGTCCCTTTTATAAATTCAAAATCTGCATCCATGATCTTTAAAAAAAGATGATGATTATTTTGCGCATAGATATTTGTTTTTGGTAATCCTACTGTTGGAGACTCTACTTTTAGCCTGCCATTTACGAGCGTGATAATTGCTTTCAATCTTCCGTCATATACCCCGGTGAATTTTTCAAGGTCTGCACCTGGTAATTTCGCGGTTTCACGATAGGGTATATAGCCTTCCCATTTCCACGGCACAGTAACCCCCGTTAATTTTTCCACCAGCTCTTTAAAAATGCTTTCGCCGTTAGAGCTGTTTGTCATAATAATATAAGACATCTTTTTATCCGGGAAATTGATATTAAAATGCTCCCAACCATCAATATGTCCTTCTTTAAAAAATGCTTTCCCGTAGCGCGTGTTAAACAAACCCCAACCAAGGCCGTATCCCAACTTAATTTTCTTATAATCCTCGAGCGTATCTGCTTCAGTCGGAGGAAATATCCGCGGACTGCAATAGATGAAAATCTGGGGCGATATCATTTCCTGCTTAGCTTTTTCAGTAAGCCTCCTTCCCTGCATCACAGCTTCTATAAAACGTGAATAATCTGCAATGGTGGTTTCCATGGAGCCTGCCGCATGTGCCTGCGTTCTCTTAGATTTTTCCAATGTGTCTTCGTTCATATTGTGGCCTACAGCAAAATCGGATTCAAAAGCTGACCGCCACACAAAGCTTGTTCTGCGCATGCCAAATGGCTTGAAAATATTTTCCTGTGCAAGATCTTCCAGTTTTGCTCCGGTTATTATTTCAATTACCATCTGCAGCAACTCAATTCCTTCGCCAGAATAAGAATAATATTTGCCAGGAGTAAAAAATATTTCCAGTTTTTTATTATTGTGCGGATTATCATACTCTCGCCAGTTGGGAAAGCCGGTCGTATGGCTGAGGCAGTGGCGGGCCGTGATCAATTTCCATCTGTCATCTCCGGCTAAGTCCTTGTAATTTTCATATTCAGGTAAAGGTTTCGGCAGATAGGTGTAAAGTGGTGTGTCTAGATCAATTACCCCTTTTCCAACTAACTGCATCACAATATATCCAAATAAAGGTTTGGCAAGAGAAGCACCATAAAAACAAGTCGCTGTATCATTTCGCATTTTGGTCGCTTTGTTTTTATAGCCATAACTATTTACATAAGCAATTTTGTTCTCATTAATGACGCCCAGGCATAAACCTGTTACTTCCGCTGTGTCCATCAACTTTTTTACGATATTGTCAATGGCAACAGTGGAAAGCGTTTTGCCATCGGGTTTTTTAATTTGTTTTAACTGTGCAGACGCAACATAGACAAGTAAAGTGGACAGGAACAATGTCGCAAATTTGATTTTCATATTAAATTATTTGAAGATCAAACCTCCCACTAATTGTGGCGAAGAAGAAAAAAATCAATACTCAAATCCGGATTTGAGCACTGTTTACCTAGAAAATAAACCCGGATTATTGAGTCTGCAATGCGCTCTTACGGAACTGCGAAGGTGATTGCCCGGTCGCTTGTTTGAATGTTCTCTGGAAAGTTGGCTGTGAGCCAAAGCCGCATTCAGAAGCGATGCCCGCAAAAGTCAGGTTGTCAGTTTCAGGTTGCAGTATTTTTTCTTTAAATACTTCTATACGATATTCGTTCACAAACTCGTTAAAACTTTTATGCAAGTGTTGATTCAGTACGGCCGATATTATTTTTTGCGAAATACCGGTATGCTCTGACAATATGTTCAAGTTGAGATTTGGATTCAGATATATTTTATCATTATCCATTGCTTTGTTCAGCGAAATAATGGTTTGCTTTATTGTTGCATCTGGCAGGGTTGAATGGACAAGCGTTGGTTTATGGGTCGAAATGATATGAGCATTTGATATCATGTATCCTTTTATGCCAAGCCAGTATATAATAATTGCCATTGGCACATATATAGGATACCAGTCAAATGTTTTCAGCATCATATCAGTATATCGTGGAATTACGTAAGGAACAAGATAGATCAGCCAAATAGCCTGAAATGCTATAAACACGTGAATAAATTGCTTAAGCCACTTAAAATTATTTGCCTGCCCGTTAATAGCGCCGTTATATCTTGCTTTGGACGCAGCAATATATTTTGCAGAAAACCAAACATACATACTAACAGATATCCATCGAGGGATATCTGCATATACATTATAATTATCAATAAAATTTCCCCAAGGTTTTGGGTTGTTTTTAAAAACCCCCGAATACAAGCCGATAATATAGATAACAACGGTAAGTTGTGGAACAACATCAATAATAACAGGATAAAAATGGGCGCGTAGTTTTTTTGTGATTTTAAAATTTGGATCAATAGAAGATATAATATAAAAATAGAGCAGCGGACCGAATGGCATTACAACCACCATCGGAATGAAATTGGAGAGAAATTGCAGAACCTTTGAATCAAACCAATTTTCATTATTGGCGTAGAGGTTAAAGCTTGCTAACGCGATAAGAAAAATCAATACAGATAACAGGCGGTTGGATCGCCCGCTCTTTTTGGAAAATAAAAGCAAGGAACTTACAATAAACCCCTGAACTGCTCCGAGTAAAATGATAGTATTAAAAAGCCTTGAAGCAAAATTCATCGCAAGATTTATTTACTGAATTAAAGCTACAAAACTTTTATTCGCAACTTTGTTAAATACGTTTACTGAGAGGCCCAGTTGAACAATATTATGAATAAATGCAGGATTTTCGAGTTTGAGCACGTACATCAAAGCAGACTTTACCTCCTTGCGTTACCGCGCTGAACAGAAGCGGCTAACAAAATGTGTGCGATCACTTCCGCTGCGGTTGGCACGACAATTTGGTGCTAGCTGGCGATCAACACTTTGTTGGATAATGGAGGCACTTGGTTGGGAATGCTTTTATTATGACGTGGGAGCTGTTTGCAGGTAGTTCCAATTTGCCTGTTAACATGCATAAGCGCTTAATTGCCTGCGTGAATGCATCTTTGTAAGACCCCAGGAGAACCCGTAATTTTGGGTTAGATGTAATTTTTATTTGGGTCCGGCTTCATTTTGACTGAAAATAAACTTCTGTTGCTGTTATTTGTGAGAAAAAATGCTTTATACTTTCTCTGCCAGCAAATGTTTCACCAGATCTTCAAGTTCTTTCAGTCTTTTTTCAAGTTCAGGAAGGTTGCGGCTCAAAGCCTGGCTGCGCAATGCGCTGGTATAGTCAAATGCTGGTGAGCCAGTTACCGCACTCTTTGGCGTTTTAATGGATTTACTCACGCCACTTTGCGCATTGATCTTGCTGCCATCTGCAATATGGACATGGCCAACAATACCTGCCTGGCCGCCAATCATCACATTGTTGCCAATCTTAGTGCTTCCGCTCACCCCAGCCTGTGCAGCAATGACGGTGTTATAGCCCACTTCCACATTGTGGGCGATCTGAATCAGGTTATCTAATTTTGCGCCCGATTTGATAATGGTAGAACCAATCGTCGCTCGGTCAATAGTTGCGTTGGCGCCTATCTCAACAAAATCCTCAATGATAACATTTCCAATCTGCGGTACTTTTTTAAAACTGCCATCTGATTGTGGAGCGAAACCAAAGCCATCACTGCCGATTACGGTGCCTGCATGCACCGTTACATTTTTTCCAATCACGCAATGATGATAAATTTTAACGCCGGGGTGCAAAACGGAATTTTCTCCTACAGTCACATGATCCCCAAGATAAACATTAGGGAAAATTTTTGCATTGTTACCTACGCAAACATTTTCACCGATGTAAGCGAATGCTCCGACAAAAATCTTTTCTCCAAGCCTTGCTGTTTTTGAAATGAACGAAGGCTCTTGGATACCCACCATTTGCTGCGCAATGATTTCCTGATATTTGGAAAGCAGGGCAGCAAAAGCGGTGTAGGCGTCCGGAACACGTATCAAAGTTGCCTTTATCGGCTGTTTCAATTCCTGCGCCTCATTAATGATAATGATGGATGCCTCTGTGGAGTAAAGGTAATCTTCATATTTCGGGTTGGCCAAAAATGCCAGCTGGCCCTTAGTTGCTTCCTCAATTTTGCCGAAAGAAACTACCGAAATGTTGGGGTCACCTTCAACTTTACCATCAATTAAAAGCGCTATTTGCGCTGCAGGAAATTGCATAGTTTAGATTTGGGAGTTGAGCTTTAAAATTTTTTAATCTAAAAATGATCACTCATCTCATATAGCAAATATAAAATTTTTTTACAGGGCTTGACAAAGTTTGATGGATTAAAGCATTGTCGACTTTTGAAATGTCTCTTACGCTCCCGTCTTTAAATAAAATGTTAATGCGCTCATCTGTTGTATTATACGTAGTGTTCGTTGTTTCTCCGGTGAAAATAAAGTACCCCGCTTCGCT
>DATMMJ010000568.1:0-2531 GCA_035569795.1 Puia sp.
TTGTTTTTTTGAGATTGCTGTTAAATAATTTTCTGTATACTTTGCTGGATCTTAATCTTGACCATTGCGTTGATATCTTTTTTATGAAGCAGATCTTGAAGAGGCTTTACCGATCTTTTCTCCTGTAATTTCACCATCACATCTGCAATGGCCG
This sequence comes from Puia sp., assembly GCA_035569795.1. GTDB lineage: Bacteria > Bacteroidota > Bacteroidia > Chitinophagales > Chitinophagaceae > Puia. Next base: position 155 of record DATMMJ010000568.1, read on the forward strand.
ATTGCATCAAGGGCGAATCCTGGAGGGTGATGCTCTGCACCAGACCTTCACGAACGCTTGGCTCACTGGCCAGGGTAGAAAGCGCTTCTAAGGTCATCAACCGTACGTTTACATTTGGGTCTTCATTTAATGTGGTAAGCAAAGCACCAATTACTTTTTTGTTTGAGCTACCCATTTGATTTGTAAACCCGACGGCACGAATGCGCTCCGATGCAGAGGGGTTTTCTAGTAGTGAAAGCATCATCATTTGCTTCATTTCAGAGACCTGAGAAGAAAGCGAATCAATTTGTCGGTTGTAAGAAAGCCCAGGTTGGGATGGCCTCCAGACCAAATATCCAGCGCCTAGGCCAAGCATTAAAAAAATAACGCTATAAGCGAGCCGCATCGTGGGTTGCGACTGCCATAGCCGCGTGAGCTTTTTTACCCAAAAATGAACTGGCTTTTTACCTACCTCTTTTTGTTCTTTAAAATCATTAAGCATCGAGTAAAAAGCCCCTCGCATGGTACCAGATGGCGCCGCATTTGGGATTTCCCCTAAAAGATCCCATACTTTTTGTGTAGCTTCTAACTCCATTCGGCAATCCGGACATCCCACAAGATGGTTTTCAATCTCAAGCCGCCGCGCGCTATCCACTGCTCCTGTCAGTAGTAAACTGAGCTGACCCTTATAATTTTCACATTCCATAAAAAATATTTAGTTGGCAATCTTTAAATAATTGCTTTTTAACTGGCCAAGTGCCCGGTGCACCCTAACTTTTACGGCGCCTTCTGTTATATTCAATATCTCTGCGATTTCATTATACTTAAGTTCCTGATAACGGCATAAAATCAACAATTCACGGTTCTCTTCGCTCAGGTTTTCCAGTGCCATCTCTAAGGTCTTTAATTCTTGTTTCCTTTCTATCTGTAGATCAGCCAGCTCGTGCGCTCCCATCCGATCTTCAAAATCCCGGATATCATATTGCGCCTCTGATCTTTTGATTTGCTTGAAATAATCATGCAAAACATTTCTTGCCAGATGATACATCCAGGTCTTGAATTCACCCACACCAGTAAACGTGTTGCGGTATTTCAGCATTCTGAAAAATACATTCTGAACCAAATCCTCGCTTGACTGTTTTTGCTTTGTCATCTTGAATAAAAATCCGAACAATGCACGATGATACCGCTCAAAAAGCAAAGCCATTTTGTCAAAGTCATCTTCCTTCACTTTCAACATAAGCGCATTATCTGAGAGTGTATCCAAGCGTTGATGTATGTATTACGTGTATTTTGATAGAAACCGCCGAAACGGAAAAAGGTTACAGCAATTTGGGGCTTTATTTTTAAGAAATAAATCAAAAGTGCTTAAGTACCAAATGGAACCCAATTCTTGATGTTTTGGATTATTAAAGCTACCCGCATCATTCTGTTCTCAAACTGTTCACCGGATTTGCAAGTGCTGCTTTGATTGCCTGAAAACTCACTGTGACGAGCGTAATAACCACGGACATTGCAACTACTAAAATAAAAACTCCAAGTCCAATGCTGGTCTTATATTCATAACTTTTCAGCCATTCACGCATTAGATACCAGGCAACAGGAATTGCAATCGCACAGGAAGTCAAAACTAGCAGCACAAACTCTTTGGAGAGCAGTTGCCACAAATTGAGCACGCTTGCGCCAAGCACCTTTCTTACTCCTATTTCTTTTACCCGCTGCTCTGCCGTGAAAGATGCTAGCCCAAACAGACCGAGGCATGAAATGAAAATCGCCAGTATTGCAATAATTGCTGCAAGGTTGCCCACGAGTTCTTCGTAATTAAATTTCTTCGCATACTGTTCATCAGCAAATTGATATTCAAAAGGGAAGGATGGATTGTACCTATCAAAGATCGGTTTTATGAGGCCAATCGCATTGGATACGGACATATTTGGGTTCATGCGGATATTTAAATAGTTCACCCAATCTTTATTAAATATGATGGTGAGCGGAGAAATTTGCCGAAAGGGAGATTCCATTTGTATGTCTGGTATCACACCCAGCACAATCATGGGTTTGTCATTCCACTTCAACATTTCCCCAACAGGATTTTTAAGTCTCATGCGTTTTACGGCAGCCTGATTCAAAACAACTCCGTTTGAATCTGCAAAATCTCTAGAAAAATCTCGGCCTTCAAGTAGTGTAATGCCTAACGTCTTTGTATAGTCGTAAGTAGTGGCAATCGTTGAAAAGACAACTGTCTTTTCAACAGGCTGACTGCCTTTCCATTCCCAGCCGTTGTTGTTACTATAAATCTGTGATGGTGGAGAATTACTTTTGCATATTGAAATCGCCGCGCCCGAGCTTAGCAGTTCCTGGCGAACCGATTCAAAATTCCTGCCAATATCATCAGACC
>DATMMJ010000569.1:0-6130 GCA_035569795.1 Puia sp.
ATCTCGGGCTCAATAATCCTTATCATATCAGCCGGCAACAGCCTGCGCAATTGATCGCAAAAGACTTTGATGGCAATGGTATTGTCGAGCCCATATTCTGTTATTATATAAAAGATAACAATGGCCAATATCAATTGTCCCCCGGTATATCCAGAGATCATTGGGCTACACAAATGCCATCTATCAAAAAGAAATTCGATAATAACCTGGCGTACGCGAAAGCTACTATGGACGAGACTTTCACTAAAGAGATGATGGAAGGTGCGTTGGTCTTGGATTGCACCGAAACGCGGAGCGGGTATTTTGAAAACGACGGCAAAGGAAAGTTCACGTTTCATCCTTTCTGCTCGCTCGCACAGATTGCCCCGGTCAATTCGATTCTGTGCACAGATGTCAATCAGGACGGCAACATGGATCTGATACTTGCCGGCAATGAGTACCAGGCTGGAGTGTCGCCTGGTCGTTATGACGCCTCTTATGGCTTACTGCTAACAGGCAATGGCAAGGGAGGTTTTGATCCTGTTTGGCCGGTAGCAAGCGGGTTGATTATGGATGGCGATGTGAGGGATATTAAAATCGTGTCCGCTAACAAACAAGACGTATTGCTTGCTGCAGTGAATGATGATAAATTGAAAGCATTCAGTATAAAGAAAAAAAGCCTGGATAAATGAATAGATACTTGTTCATCTATTTTGCAGGGGTCTTGGAATTGCTATATTAATCTGCCTCTCCCGGCCACTGATCTTGCCGCCCCGGTAATGGTGCCGGACTTCTTTTACAGGGTGGGTGACCCCAGAGCACTCTGGATGGTAGAATTTGTTTATGACCCTTTTTGTAGAGGTTTTTCCCCAATTTATTTTTTTGCTGTTTAATATCTTCTAGTTTCAGGGTAAAGAAAAAGGGAACGATTTTGCTTAGATTAATAGCAGAATCTTGAACATGTTGAGTCAAGAGAGTTCCCCTGTAAACTTGCGGAGCAGTATTCGGGGGACAAACACTGGAGTCGGAAAAATAAAACTACAGGAGCTTTTTTCAATTAACTATTTCTGAACAAAAGAAAACCGGATAGCACCATGCCACAAAAAATGAAATGGACAACACACAGGAACGGGTTAGCTAATATTGTCAAAATCGATATTGGAAATGTTATGGACAAAGACAGTATGGCAATAAAAGCATCAAGCTCCATTTTAGGGTTTGGCTCAGGTTTGATTGCCCAAAACACTCTTGCGGACAGATCAAAAAACAGTTTCAAGAATTTACTCGTCATAGCAATGCAAGCGACAGTAACTGGGGTTGTGGCAAAATGCGCAAATGAAATTGTATCGTCCAGTTCGGAGCTTATGAAAGATGGTATTTCTCTAATAAGCCAGCACGCCCATGACTGAAAAAGCGCCTAAATTAAAAAGACCATTACATAAGCGCATCCTGCGCATTATTTTAATTTTCTTATCATCTTTTGCCGCTCTGCTGCTTTGTATCGTACTGCTGATTCAAACTGCTCCCGTACAGAATTTCTTGAAGGGTAAGGTTGTGGGTTACTTGCAAACCAAGCTCCATACTAAAGTGGAGATTGGCAAGATCTATATCAGCTTCCCCAAAAACATAGTAATGCGGGATGTTTACTTTGAAGACCGGGGACGGGATACCATGTTTTCGGTTCGGAAATTATCTGTTGACATCAGCATGATGAAATTACTGCATTCGCAGATCCAGATCAACGAGGTACAATTGCACGAGGCAACAGTGAAAATAAAGAGGCTGCTGCCGGACAGCGTTTTTAATTTTCAATATGTGGTCGATGCTTTTTCTTCACCAGCAAAGACAACTTATAAAGCAACTGATACTGCCGCATCAAAACTTTCTGTCAGAAGGATTTCCTTTGATAATATCCATGCGATATATGATGATGTAGTAAAGGGAGATGATGTGGATGTTTTTTTAAGTCATCTGGATGTCAATATCAATCAGATGGATTTGCAGAGGCTATATTTTGAAATCCCTGAAATCAACATTGCCGGTCTTCACGGAAAAGTTTATCAAATGGAGCCATTGACAAAAACTGTGGCAGCTTTCAATCCCTCAATGAGTTCCTTGCCAAAAGGTAGAATCGAAAAAATAAAACTTGATGATATCCAGCTCGATTACAGAGACGCCCCAAATGCAATAGTTGTGGCGCTTAAAGTGGGCAACCTTGCAGCAGTTGGGAATGTGGTTGACCTAGATAAAAAGATTATCGGGCTGGGCAAATTTGAATTAGCAAATACCACTGCAAGCGTCCAATTAACCAAAACCCTAACCAGCAAAAAAATCAACACAAAGTCATCAACGGGGCTTTCTAGTCCTACAAGCTGGCGAATAGCTGTAAAACAGGTGCACCTGGATGAAAATGATTTTTCATTTGATGATGATAATGCATACCCTCAAAAATCCGGGATGGATTATGCACATCTAAAAATCAATGATTTTATTATGCACGTTAATAATTTCTCTTTTTCAAATGATTCTATTACCGGAAATATCTCTAAGGGATCGTTTGGGGAGCATAGTGGTTTTAGCCTGCAAGCATTACAGGGCGAATTTTTGTATTCAAAAAATCAAGGGTATGTAAAGAATCTACTATTGCGAACACCCGGTACATTACTGCAACGCACTGTAGTGTTGCGTTACCCATCTATAGAAAGTATAAAAAACAATATTGGTTCTTTATTACTTGACGTCGATTTTGCAAACAGCAAATTGTCGGTAAAGGACATTCTAACCTTCGCGCCGTCGCTCAGCACCCAGCCCATGTTTAAAAACCCCAGCGGGATTTTATTGCTGAATGCCAATTTACATGGAAGCATCCGGGATTTGAAAATCACGCAATTGCAATTGAGCGGGTTGCAGCATACAACCGTCGATATGAGTGGCTCGGTGCAAGGCCTACCGAATATCAAGTCAATCAGGGCGACCTTATCAATTAAGGGGATCAGCAGCACACGCAAGGACATTTTGTCTTTTATAAGTCAAAAGAATATCCCAAATAATATTTCAATACCCCAAACATTTGCACTGAGCGGAGAGGTTAATGGCGCAATGAAGGACCTGTTTACTGATCTGGTAGTACGAACTTCATCTGGTAACATAAGTGTCAAAGGGTATCTCAAAAACCTAGATGATGCTAAAAATATAGCTTATGATGCAACCGTTACGACTCAAGACCTAAATCTTGGGTATATCCTGAACAATGATAGTGCTTTTGGAAATATCACACTGGAGATAAAAGTCGCTGGGAAGGGGCTCGCTGCGAAAACCGCAAATGTTGCAATTACTGGCATCATACAATCTGGTGTTTTTGAAAAGTATAATTATCAACATGTCTCCGTAAAGGCATCTATTAGCAACCAGAGAGCAAAAGCAGAGGTTTCTATTCGCGACCCCAATATGAGTCTGTCATTAAATGGTGCAGCAGACTGGAGCGCTAAATACCCCGCGATAAAAGTACTTATACTGATAGATAGTATTAAAACAAAGCAACTGCATTTTACAAAAGATGATATTACCTATCATGGAGCTATCAATGCAGATTTTCCGGTTAGCGATCCTGACAATCTGAAAGGTGAGTTGTTGGTTGAAAACTCTCGCATGGAGCGCAACGGACAGAAAATAAATCTGGATACAATCAAAATATTATCTGGCCAATCGGACAGTGGCCGCTATCTTTTTCTTTACACTGACTTTGTAAAAGCCCATCTGCATGGACATTACAAGCTGACTGAAATGGGTCTGGTCTTTCAGCAACTTTTGGAACCGTATTTGGAATCTTCTTCCAAAAAAATTGTCCTGAGAACAGAACCGTACGATTTCGCAGTTTCTGTTAGCATCATTAATCGCCCTGTTCTTAAAGCAATTTTGCCAACATTGGAAAGGCTTGATCCTATTAATTTTCAAGGTCACTTTACCTCATCCAGCGGATGGAATGCTGACCTTAATGCTCCCTTGATTGTCTATGGAGACAACCGAATACAAAACCTGCAACTGCATGCAAAACCTCAAGTCAATTCGTTGTTAATCCAAACTAACCTGCAACAATTCTCGAGCGGCAAGAACCTCTCGCTGTACCACACTTCGCTGAACGGCTCTATTAAAGCTGGCACAATTGATTTTGTATTGAATGTGCAGGACAAAACTGCAAAAAACAAATATCATGTCGGTGGCCTTATTCAAAAGGGCGGCTCAGAGGAATATCATTGCTCATTAAGCCCTGATAACCTTTTGCTGAATTATCAAAAATGGACGGTCGAAAAAAACAATGAGATAGATTACTCGGCTTCGCAAATAAAAGCAAGTAATTTCAATCTACGTAGAGGCCAAGAACAATTGAGCATCCACAGCGTTTCCAACGAAGCCAACGCGCCACTTGAAATCTTATTTAATAAATTTTTGATTTCAACAATCACTGCTTTTGCAAGTACAGATTCCCTACTGGCCGATGGGGAAATCAATGGCAAAATTATTTTGAAGAGTGTGCTGTCAAAACCAACATTCACCAGTGATTTAACAATTCAGAATCTCAGTGTGCATAAAGATACTCTTGGAAATATTTCTTTAAAAATAAACAATACGGAGCAGGACAGGTTTTCTGCCGATGTTACCATCACAGGCCGCGGCAACGATATTTCACTGAATGGCGATTATTTCGTGAAGGATGGCATTAAAAGTAATTTCCAATTTAACCTGGATATCAAAACAATGGAGCTTTCCACAATTGTTGGTGCATCATCCGGGGCAATCAAAAATGCATCCGGTTCTGTGCATGGCAAATTTGCGCTCACTGGAACGTTAGACAAGCCAAACATCAATGGCAATCTTGCCTTTGACAAAGCCGTCTTAAGTCCAGCAATGCTAAACAGCTATTATTACGTTGACGGCCAAAAATTGGAGGTCGATAATGATGGGGTTAATTTCGATCATTTTGCCATTTTGGATTCCGCTAAAAACAAGTTGATCCTGGATGGAAATGTCAATACAGGCGATTACAAGCACTACGCTTTCGATCTATCTATCAACGCCAAGAATTTCCAGGCTCTGAACAATACAAAGCGTGATAACAAATTATATTATGGCCGTTTATTCCTGGACGCATCGGTCAACATAAAGGGTACAGACCTGCAGCCAATTGCAGACGGCACTTTGCATATTACAAATAAAACGCAGTTTACTGTTGTGCTTCCGCAGGAAGAACCTGGCGTTGAAGAAAGAGAAGGCATCGTGCGGTTTGTAGACATGAAATCACCGCAACAGGATTCCATTTTAAAAGCCGGATATGATTCAATCAGCAAATCATCACTCAGAAGCCTTGATATTTCAACCAATATTATTATCGACAGTACGGCCGAGCTGACCCTTATTGTGGACGCAGCCAACGGCGACCATTTGACGACTAAAGGAACCGCAACACTAACAGGCGCTATTGACCCCAGCGGGAACACTACTTTGTCAGGAACCTATGAACTGACCCATGGGTCATACGACCTCTCTTTTAGTGTGTTGCGCAAAAAATTTGAGATTCAGAAAGGAAGTACAATCACCTGGACCGGTGAGCCGACAAAAGCAAATCTTAATATCAGTGCGATATACATTGTTAAAACTTCACCCATTGATCTGGTGAGCAATCAGATTTCGTCTGTGTCCAATACCAACAACTATTTACAAAAACTTCCTTTTTATGTGTATTTGAAAATGAAAGGAGAATTATTAAAACCTGAGATTAGTTTTGATATTGTGCTGCCTGATGATAAGGCCTACTCTGTTTCCAAGGATGTTGTTACTACCGTACAGGCGAAGTTGCAATTGATGCGCCAGGATCAGGGGGAGATGAACAAGCAGGTTTTCGCATTGCTGTTGCTGAACAGGTTTCTTGAAGATGATCCTTTTCAAAGCAGTTCTGTAGGCCCAAACGCTGAAAGCCTGTTGCGCCAGAGTGTAAGCAAAATACTCTCTCAGCAACTCAACCAGCTTGCTTCCAACCTCGTGCATGGAGTGGATATTAATTTTGATTTCCAATCAACAGATGATTACACAACCGGGCAACTGCAAAACCGGACTGATTTGAATGTATCGGTTTCAAAGCAGCTGTTGAATGACA
>DATMMJ010000570.1:0-8057 GCA_035569795.1 Puia sp.
GGCCTTCATTGCTGCTGAAAGTAATGAGCGGCGATACTGTGAGTATGTTGGTACAGAGCTATTACAATACTAACAGCATAACCACCACCAACAGTTCACTGAACGATGTATTAAACTCCCTCGCAGCTGGGCTTCTCAACACAGCGACAGGCAATGCAGAAGGTACTCTCTCAGGCTTTACATCCAGCTCAGGGCCTGTGTATTCTGCGATAAACAGCTTCTTGCCTGCAAAAGATCCTGCGCCACCTGCGGGCTACCCGAAGGCATACCTGAACTGGATATTTTTAGATGATCAGTTCAACTATGTCAGCAGCTCCAGTGGGTCTGTGCAGGCAGCAAGCACAACATACCCGGCTGGCACATTGAATACTGTAGCCCCGGGATCACCTATCAACATTGTTAAAAATGGTTATCTTTATATCTGGGTAAGCAATGAAACGCAAGGCTGGGACGTGTTCTTTGACAATCTATCTGTGCAGCATCGGCAAGGACCAATATTAGAGGAAAACCACTACTATCCGTTCGGGTTGACAATGGCCGGCATATCCGATAAAGCCATTAAGACTAACTATACAGAGAATAAGAATAGATTTAACAAAGGCTCTGAATTACAAAATAGAGAGTTCTTTGACGGGAGCGGACTTGAGATGTACACGACATTGTTCAGGGATCTTGACCCGCAACTAGGGCGGTGGTGGCAGATAGACCCAAAGTGTGAAGCAGGCATCAACCCTGATGCGGCAACTGGAGATGAGACTATCGATGAAGGGCTAGAGAGCATTTCTCTTTATGCATCGATGAGCAACAACCCGATAAAGCACAACGATCCTAATGGCGACGTTCCAGATGATGCCGGGCCAGGCCCAAAGGGTGGCAGCTCCTCCGCTTCTAAGATTATGAGCGGCGGCCTCAAAGCGGGTGCAGCAATCATAGTGATTGGGTTAGGGCCAGAAGATGTTGCAGCAGACGCTGTCGCAGGTGCGACTGTCTTAGCTGCAGCTGCGACTGCGGGGATTGTGTGGCTCTGGAACAAAGCTACTGGGGGTGATAAAGCGGACGAATCAAACTCAAGTCACGACAAAAAAACTGATGCAAGCAATAACCAAGGATCTGGAGCGGGTCGAGGTAAGAATAATCGAAAGCCAGATTCAGAAGCGACAGGTGATCATTCAGTAAGCAATGATCGGGGCTCAAGTACTTACAAAAAAAATGATAAAAACCCTACCGGTTTTAAGGAAGTAAAAAGAGTAGATACGAAAGGGAAAGCTGATAATGGCGTTCCTACTCCCCATGTCCATGAGAATGGAACAGTAAGGCCTGCAAAGCAAGAGGACATACCTAAAACGGATTTAAGTAAAAACAAACCATCAACACAATAGACAATGGAGATTATTAATTCTGAAAAAATTATTTGGACAGAAGATGATTTTGATCAAATGGGATGGCACGATAATAAAATTTACGCCATAGCATTTGGTATTGAAGAATCTGAAATTAGCTTTGATATTGATTATATTATAAGATGGGTAGACCCTAAAGAAAATAAATCTAATTTTGAATTTTTAATAGCCCCAGCTACATTGGTTTTTCGAAACGTTTATGATTTCAGTATGAATTTTTCTTTATTAGATTTAATAATAGACGGTATATCCAGAGACAATCCCTCCCAACCTAAAAATGCAGTTCATATTAAAGAGCAGATCGAATACGATTGGATAATACAAGCCAATAATGGTGAAATAACATTTCGATCTGTTGGATATAAACAATATGCAAGACAAAAACCAAAATTGTATAGTAATCAATTGATCGGCTTTGCTGAGAGAGGGGCTATTGGATTTGACAGGGTTATAAAACTATAACAGCGATGGGCAATACCAAAAATAAGCAAAGAATTCAAAAAGGTAATGAAGGGCAACGCCGCTCATTGGGCGGCTTTTTAGAGTGTGTGTCAGCATGTGGAGGAAGATCCACTACCCACCACACCGACATGATTAATTTAAGCACTTTGACCAAGTTCAATTACAGCAGATCCCACTATATGCGGCTCTATTAAAGCCGGATGCTTCTACTAGAACCCAATCTGGATCGATACATATGACTTTTCACGCACAAATTGAAAATGGTTATCTTACCGGCTATGAAATGCTTCATGGGACAAAAGGCACAGTTGGAGATTTCCACGTCGAAGGTACTGCAACTCTGAAAGATGATAGGGTTATCTACGACATTACGGCTATTTGGAATGATATTAAAAACCCAAATCCAATTTATAAAGACGATATAGTCTATTCCAAGCCCTTCGTTGGCTCTTCTTGCAATGGGAAACAATCCAATTCTAACTAATGTCCCTTGGAGATACGACCAATCCAGTAAATAGTGTGGGTGGTGTAGCAAAGGGAACCTCGAGTAGATTAAATCAACGATATCAGGTAGAGCCAAAAAGAGGTGCTACTGTTACTGAAATACGTGACACTCAAGCCGGGCGAATAAGTAATGCAACAGGTAAACCTTTTGGCGATGCAGTTATTAGAGTTGACCAGGGTCATTGCGGAGCAGCTGAACCTCATATAAATATTAGTCCTAAAGCTACAGGCATTCCCGATCCACGTACTCAGATATCAAGTACAGCTCTTAAAACTTTAGGCAAGGTTGGCGAAGCAGTAGAAGCTATAGGAGCAGTTGCAAAACCTATTGCAATTATAACTGCGCGGTTCAAATTGGAACAGCAATAAAAACTGGTATTCAACAAGGGAAATCAGGTGATAATACAATAATAGCATCATCAAGAGTAGCAGGGGGTTGGGCAGGTGCTTGGGGAGGAGCGCAATGCGGTGCTATAGTAGGTGCTGGTATTGGTACTTTATTTGGCCAGGACCTGGAACTGCAATAGGTGGATTTATTGGTGGAATCATTGGTGGCATTACTCCATTTCCGGTCATATCAAGATTAACTACTGGCCAGTTGGGTATCAAAGTTTGTCACTTAACCATGTTTCCACAACAAATGATAATTGGTTTGCCTTATCATTGCCCATCCTTTCAGAATCTACAAGCCATGAGCATGCAATCAATGGGTCCATAATTTTTCATCATCCCCAACCATATTATGCTGAACCACTTTCGATCCGATTGTTCGCGGTGTTTTTTGGTAAAGATCCGGCACCACTATATCCAAAGCTAATCGGCTATGACGAACTAAGGGTAAGGGTCCTTTCGGAGGGTACTTTTCCTGTGATGGTGCGCAACCAGAAGTTAAATCAGAAACTTTTTAATATCCTGGAAGAAATTGAAAGAGAAATGAAAAATGTTGCCGAAGAGGAAATAAACGATTTTACCGTCCTTCTTTCTGCAATTTTGAATTATCAAGGCTATTGTGCACAATATGGAATTTATAAAAACAAGAACGATTTGAAAGAGGTTGATTTTAGGGACAAGCTTATTGAATTTCTCAGTGCGGATCGACAACTTGTGAAAATGATTTCAAAAGAAGAAGAATTGGCCGGTGGCAAGGTAGAAATCAACTATGCTGGTATCCCTGTTGAGCTCAAAGTAGAGAAATCCATTAGCGATAGACAGGCTATCATAGATAAATCAAAAAAACAAGCTGTGTCATATAGCACGGCCACATCATCACAGTTCTCAATTCTTTGCATATTAGATCTGACAAAAAAAATATTGCCGCCTGCTTTAACTGTCAATAATGTGCTTCTGATAGTTCCAGAATTTCATGGCTTTGAAGGTAAAACCCCAGAAACACAATCAAGGCTTGCCGTCGTTTTCATTGACGGCAATACACCTAAGCCTAGTGATTATTAATGTAGTTTTCACCAACCATTCAAATTTGAAAGTAAATACGGCAGCGGTTACTTCTGAAAAGGATAGTTTGAACGTTTTTCGTTCGAAATAATATGCCATTTTTTCGTATTTTTGCATTAGTTACTCAGCAGTCAACATGGCGCTGGTCTGGGATAAGCTGAAAAAGTTCTTTGTAGTAGTTTTCTATGTTGTTTTGATGGGGATGTACAGTGTCGAAGTTCGAAAATCAATGGATGAATTTCTAAAAACACAAACTGTTCTTGAACAGTACAAAAGAAAAATGGAGGTAACTATGAATAAACAATATGCTACAGTACATAAAAAGATTCGAACAATAAAAATAACAAAGAACCAGCTCGCCCAGCTTTAGAAAGCCAATAATAATATCAAGCCCCGAATAGGGGCATTTTTTTCTTCAATCCATTCCATTCGGTAAAAATCCCCACTATTTTATCAGAGTTCCCACTACCAAATACGACGATATTGAGCAAAACAATAGATACTGTTTTTTATTCTTTGGATTGTTTCTTCTGCAAGCGTTCCTTTATATGCATGATTATAAATAAACACTGTGTGCCTTGTAAGGCCATTTATTATTTTCACACTGATTGCATGTTCCTGGAAAATTATTTCCTCTTCTGGCATTGGTTGGCCAATATCTGAATAAAGAACAACGCCAAGCAATTGGGGATATCCTAAGATTTCTTCTGCTATGGAGATAATTGTTTGGCCTCTGTCCATGGTAAGAAAATATAAATAGCTTATCGGCATATGCAATAATCCTGTTGAATCTTTAGGCAGTTGTTTTACCTTATTGTAAATTTTGCTATTACTTATAATCCTTTTTGTGTCGTTAAAATCTACTGATAAACCAGTAACGCCATTTTCCCTTCGGTTCATTCTCTTCCAATGCAAAAAATCTTCTATTTTATTTGGGTGAGCGATAGCAATATCAATGCAGTCATCGCTAAAAAGGATAAAACTCTTATCCGCGTATGCCTCGTCCTTCATAGCTTTTATTTTATTTATGATATACGTCATCTCTTCATCATCAATATGCTTCAATTGATGACAAGAATGCAGTAGGTCGAATCCATAATTCCAAAAGACGTTGGAGATTATCCTATGTTCTGTATTTGTCCGTGTTCTTTCCTCGCTTTCATTTATCTGGCTGACTTCAATATAAAAAGTATCTTCAGTTGCGTTATCCGTAATTAGCATATCAGGAGTTTTTTGGTCTTGTTTTTCCTGAATGAAATGAACTTGAAAATCATTTTGCAATAACTGCTTTGCAATCTCAGTAAAAAATATTCCTTCCGATTTGCATTCCTCACGGCGCTTTAGTTTGGCAATTAAGTACGGATAATTGCTATTCATTGCCTTTAATTTCTGAAGCGTATCAAAAAAGCCTAGCAAATCATCAAGCCGTCCGGGGGCGCTATTTAATTTGTTTGCGACAGGATGATCAATCCCACAATTTTTAAAGAACCCATTCCCCAATTCTATTTTTAAAAAATCGACCGCCTCCTTCCATTTTTCTTTTTTTGTTTCTTCAACATCAATTGCTAATTTGATTCGCTCAAAAAGAACTTCCCAGCTTATAGGAGCTGGCCGGAGCTGGAATAATTTGTAAACAGTTTCATCCATTAGAGAAATCATTTTTCAAAAATTACGTGATTTTATAATTATTTTCTAAGTATTCGCTGAATTTCATTTGTTTTGCTCTCACATTAAACTGTTCGGAAATTATATCATTACCATCTTTATCGTATATCCTTCCTTTAAGTTCCTCCCAATGAAGGATAAAATCAAACATAAATTTCTCATCATCAAATATGGGATTGATAAGAGTAATTTTTACCGCAGGATTATATTTTCGCGCATTTCGGATAATGTCGTTGATGTGCTCATCAGCATAAGAATAACCAATGATAAAGATTTCGTCGGCCGAGACGCAATCCCTGTCAAATGCAGAAAGCATTTGCCTAAATGGGGCTAAGGCAGTCCGTTGCACTTTTTGATATCCAGTGATGATATTTGCAAGCAATAACTTTTTTCCCTTTTCAATTTCTATAACAGCTGATGAAGTTCTTGTAACAGGTGCTATTGTCAAATAATATTCATAGCCCGGCAATTGGTTCACATTCTCAGCTTCCAAATCCCAGGTCACGCATCCATGCAGATTATAATAGACATTTGATTCAGTATCATTCTGGATTCTCGGAATATCTGCCTTGTATCTTCCGAAATACCCAATAGAAGGATTGTAAGGAATAAAACCTTCAAATATTTCCATGCCATCTTTTTCCAGTAACAATTTGAATAGCCTGTCATAATTTAAAGTATACATCCTTATTGAATGCTCGTCTTTAAGCGAATTCATCCAACTGCAAAAAAGACGATTATTATTTTCATTGGCTTCATTAAAGATAACATTGTGTGAAGGAGTATGATAACTGTATTTTGATATATGCCCGTGAATTCCTTTTATCAGATCATCAAGCAACCAACCTGCAAATTGTTGTTCCGGTATCGTGCCTTCCTGAAGCCTATCCTTGTAAAATTCGTATTCAGGAACACTCAGGTTAAATGAATTATCGACCGGATTTTCAGTACGTATATAATTAAATAATTCATCTTTCAAATCTTCTGGGAAATCAAGAAAGGAAAAAAAATCATTCTTAGTTGTGTCTCCATAGTAAGCAAATAGCTCGTCAATAAAATTAAAAATGCTTTCAAAATTTGCATGATCAATTTCAAGCCTGCCCTTAATTAATTTTTGGTAAATATTTTCTGAGATTCTGTTCCCGTTTTTCGATTTAAATCCAGTTTCCCTCATTAAATGAGTTAGGCAGCATATCCTATTTTTTATAACATCGGGAGAGGCATGTTCTGGCAGGAATGTAAGATGATCGCCATTGCATATTGTTTTAGGGCCTCCCCAATCTAATGCAGCGCCTGCTCCAAATAAAAAGACAGCTTTTTTTTTATTCACTTATGATTTTTGAAACAAAAATAGCTTATCGCTTTGCAATTACCTTGCTTTGCAGCATTATGGACATAGGAATCCAGTTATCTCTAAGTAGTAATGCATTATATAGCTAACTTTAATTTGAATATATTTCGATCATGGTTACCAAAACTGAGATACAAGTATTTGTTTCCTGCCCTGGCGATGTTGAAGATGAAAAGAAAATTACTGAGGCGGTTTGCAGAGACCTAACTGATTCAATAGAAAATTATTGTAATGTAAGCTTTCATGTAAAAGAATGGCAAACTATCGTTGGGCATTTCGGAGAGCGCCCACAAGGAATCATTAATGAACAGATTGGGAAATATGATGTTTATTTAGGCATTTGGTGGATGCGTTTTGGCACCAGGACGGGTGCCATAAATCCCTTTACCGGAACTGAATATGAATCAGGCACCCAGGAGGAATTTGTTCTGGCTTACGAAGAATGGAAAGAAAACAAGAACCCGCTCATTTATCTATTTTTCAAAAAATATAGAATCCCGTTGGATTCAGAAATCGAACAACTTAAAAGGATAAAGGATTTTAAGCAGGAACAACTACGGAACGGGTGGCTACATAATTTTGAAGATAAGCTAGATTTTCAGCGAAGGGTCCATAAGATTTTAACTGAGATGATGCTCAAGTTTTGTTTTTCAAAAAACTCAAGCGAAAAACAGAAAATCATTTCAGAAGAATCTATTAGAATAAATGAATTCCCTATTTATTTTGCTACCCCCTCATATGTTGAGCGCACCATGATGCATTTTGCTCAGTTTAAACCCTCCCGACAAAACCCATTCGGCGAAAAAATATATGATCGTTTGATTAAGTTGATTGATAACCACCGCAGAATAGTTATTCTTGGCGATGCAGGCTCAGGTAAATCTACAGAAATCAAAAACCTTGCTTATTTGCTTAGCAACAATAAATCGCAATATTTTCCTATTTTACAGCAATTCAATACATATACTCCTGAACAAGGTCTTGAGAATTTCCTGCCAGAAATATGGAAAACAATCTCACCTCACTTATTGGTAATCCTATGGGATGGGCTTGATGAGATTCAGCCACAACATTTTAACAGCGTAGCGAGACAAATAAACAGTTTTTCCGGCAAGCATCCTGAAATCAGAATAGTCATTACTTCAAGGAATAATTTTTATGAATTGCCTGTCAATAACTCTCCAGGCACTTTGACGGGGTTTGAGCCTTATTATATTTCCAAT
>DATMMJ010000571.1:0-4472 GCA_035569795.1 Puia sp.
TTTTATAAGAGGACTAAATAACATCTCTTTGTCTGCTGCCGCAGAGTAAGAGGCAAGTTAAAGTTAATACGTAAAAACCTTTCCATTGACCATCACTTCCTGTGTACTTTCATCAAAACTTGACTTGTAGCCTGTGCGCACTGCCGCGTTGGTCATAATGGTGGCGATGGAATGGGAGTAGCCTGCCTCCACCGGGGCATTGGGCTGTTTGCGGCTGCGCACGCACTCCATCCAGTTGCGCACATGATTGGACGTAAGCAGATCGCCACCCGTATTGGCAGAAGCAATTACTTTTTCCGACATTGCAGATAAGCTCATTTCAGGAAGCAGATTGGGTTTCATGTTCATGGCCGCTGCTTCTCTTTGGTGCAGGCCGCCACTGGGGGAAATTTTATTGGTGATAAGATTCAGTTCTCCGCCGTTCGCATAATAGATTTCAGCTGGGTTCTCATCGCCGTTGTGCATGCGCGAAGAAAAAACGACCTGAAAGTTTTTTTCATTTGTGTCATCTCCGTATTCAAACACGGCCGTCGTGGTGTCCCAATTTTGTCTGCCATCCTTCCACGCATATACGCCACCGTTAGCTACCACACTGCGTGGGTGCTTCAGCCCACTAAACCAATGTACGGTGTCAATCTGATGGCTCATCCATTGACCCGGCATGCCTGACGAATAAGGCCAGAACAAACGGAATTCAAGATAATGCCTTGCATTGAAAGGCTCATAAGGCCTGTTGAGCAAAAACCTCTTCCAGTCTGTATCTTCTTCTTTTAATTGTGGCACTAGAGAAGGCCTTCTCCATCTTCCAGGCTGGTTCACGTTCCATGTCAGTTCTACCATCGTGATGTTTCCAAACTTTCCTGATTGAACAAACTCGGCAGCAGCTTTATAATTTGGCCCGCTTCTTCTCTGCGAACCTATCTGCACGATCTTGCCGGATTCCTTTACTGCTTTTAATGCGGCTCGATTATCTTCCATTGTTTCCGCAAATGGCTTTTCCGCATACACGTCACACCCTGCATTTACTGCTTCAATCGTATGCAATGCGTGCTGGAAATCGGCTGTGCTCATGAACACAGCGTCTACCTTTTTTGAATTGTAGAGTTCTTCGTTATTGCGATATGCTGTTACATCGTGGCTCATTTTTTCTTTCCAGAATGCAGAGCCTTCTTCCCTTCGTATTTTCCAGATATCAGACACGGCAACCAGATCAAAATTCAGCTCCTTATAATGGTTCATAAAACTTGGCACATGCGAACTCCGGTGTCTGTCGGAAAAACCAATGACGCCAACGCGCACCCTGTCATTGGCACCGATAACTCTGCGATAACTTTGTGCGCTGAATCCCAACGCGCCAAAGTAAACACCCGCACCGGTTAAGGCGCTTTTCCTGATAAAATCCCTTCGTGAATTTTTCATGGCAAATAATTTTTGTTTCTACCAAAGTACCAACGACGCCACATTTTATCCTTTGAGCAAAATATCAATGTATAGGCTCGTCAGCGTCAATTTCAATTAAAGTTATACATTTAATAAACCCATTCATTCAAATTCTCAGTAAACGATGGCTGATATTAAAAAAATATTTTTTCTGGTACTAGTGACTGCAGTTCTTTTTTCATTTCAACTCTTCGCACAGCAAAGACATATCATAACTATATTGCCTGTTACGGGTCAAAATCTTGTAATTATTAAGGATAATGGGAAAGCATTCACGCAGTTTATTTATGCTGACAGTTTAGAGAAGCCTTTTCTTTACCCAATTTATGCGCCCGATGAAAAATTGATTACACGCGGTTTCCCGCTTGCGCCCCGCCCAGGGGAGCCAACCGACCACCCACACCATATTGGCTTATGGCTAAATTATGAAAATGTGAACGGGCTAGATTTCTGGAACAATTCTTTTGCTATTCCCGCGGATAAAAAGCATTTATACGGATGGGTGAGAACCAACGGCATTCATCAGGCAAAAAGCGGGGATAAAGGTATTCTTGAATACGAGGCCAGCTGGACAGATCAGCAAAAAAATATATTACTGAAAGAAACCACAACATTTATTTTCTCCGCATCCTCTAGTGAGAGAATTATTGACCGTATCACTACCTTAACTGCCGAGCAAGATGTTTTATTCACCGATGCAAAGGACGGTTTTCTTGGCTTGCGTGTGGCGCATGAACTCGAGTTGCCATCCAAAGATGCCAGGCAATTTGTCGATGATAATGGAAACATCACAAAAGTTGCAGCCAATAACAATTCCAAAGTAACAGGCAATTATATTACCAGCGAAGGCAGGCAAGGGGACAGCGCATGGGGTACCAGAGCTAACTGGTGCATGCTTTACGGCAAATTGGATGATGATACGATCAGTATTGTGATCATTGATCATGACAAAAATCCGGGTCATCCTTCGTATTGGCATGCCCGTGGGTACGGCCTATTTGCCGCTAATCCATTAGGCCAAAAAATTTTTAGTAACGGAAAGCAGGTTTTGAATTTTGCTTTGAAGAAAAATCAACAAGTAACATTTCGCTACCGCATTGTGATTGCTTCGGCGAAAAGCAGGCTATCTATTGATGAAGTTGATAGGTTGAGTAAAGATTTTTGGAATTAATTGCTACCAAAACACAGAAGCAAAGAAATCTTACGTTAATATTTTATCCAACATTTAATTGTTATCTCAAATACTTTTCGGTGTTTCTGCGGCATAACTGCAATTACTGCTCACATAAAATTTATTTGGTGCAACCCCAAAAATGCTAATTTCGCTTGTTCAATAAAAAACCTACTTATTATGAGTACTTCTAAATTAACGTTGTATATTATTCTTGGTTTAATTGTATTAGTTGTCGGGTGCGGTGGCTGTGGGGCAATCAGTTTTCAAAAAAAGGCAGTACAGATGGATGAAAATGTGAAAGGCAAATGGGGTAATGTAGAAAGTGACTACCAGCGACGTTCTGACCTCATCCCAAATTTGGTGAACACCGTGAAAGGCGCTGCAAATTTTGAGCAACAAACGCTTACCAACGTAATTGAAGCCCGCGCAAAGGCGACCCAGGTAAAGATCGACGCGAATAATCTAACTCCTGATAAGATTGCTGAGTTTCAACAAGCGCAAGGACAAGTAACAGGGGCGCTGGGAAAATTGTTAGCGGTTGTTGAGAGTTATCCTGATCTGAAAGCAACGCAAAATTTCAGGGACCTGCAGGCACAATTAGAAGGAACTGAGAATAGGATCAAAGTTTCCAGAAATGATTTTAATGGTGCAGTGCAGGACTACAATTCTTATATCCGTCAATTCCCGAATAATATTTATGCAGGTTTTATGAAATACCCGGTAAAAGGATATTTTCAATCTGATCCTGGTTCTGCAAAAGCGCCAGATGTAAAATTTTAATTGTTATGTTCAAATTCATTTAATTGATATTTCCCTTTTTTAAGAAGAAGCCTTTTTTTACTGCCGAAGAACAGCAGCGTATTGTGGCCGCTATTGGGGTTTGTGAAAAACAAACCAGTGGCGAAATTCGCGTGTTTGTGGAAAGCCATTGCCGTTTCGTGGATCCGCTTGACCGGGCTGCTGAGGCTTTTTACAAATTGAAGATGGACAACACCCAACAACGTAACGGCGTGTTGGTTTATGTTGCTATGAAAGACAGACAACTTGCCTTGTTTGGAGACAAAGGCATCCACGAAAAAGTAGGCGATGGATTCTGGAATGAAAAGGTGAAAAAAATATTATCGCATTTCAATAAATCAGATTATGCCGGTGGGCTGGAAAGAATTATTGGAGAGATAGGAGAAGCACTAAGCACCTACTTTCCATACGATAAGGACACTGACCAGAATGAGCTACCGGATGATATTGTGTTCGGAAGATAAATCAAGCGTTTAATTAAATTAATGAAGCAGCTTTTATCATTCATATTTGTTTTTTCCTTTTTGTTCTCACGAGCGCAAACTATTCCTGCCAAACCCAATCCGCCCAAACTGGTAAATGATTATGCGCATGTGATGACTGCCGATCAGATCCAATCTCTTGAACAAGAATTAGTGGCCTACGATGACAGCACTTCGGTGCAGATAGCTATTGTTACAGTGCCCTCGACAGGCGATTACGCAATTGAAGAGTATGCGCTAAAAATTTTGCGGGACTGGGGCGTTGGCAATAAGAAAACAAATAATGGCATTGTTATATTAGCTGCCATACAAGACCACAAGGTTTTCATTGCCACTGGCTATGGAATGGAAGGTTCAGTGCCAGATATCACGGCCAAAGAAATTATCGAAAATGATATCGTGCCGAATTTTAAGACCAATGATTTTTACGGTGGCTTCAACAATGCGGCAACTGATATCATCAAAGCAGCTGCCGGAGAATATAAAGCCCCAGCTGGATATAACAGGCGTGGCAAATCGGTTTCAGGAGGGAGCATCCTGGGTATCCTCCTTATTATATTTATTGTACTCATAATCCT
>DATMMJ010000572.1:0-7700 GCA_035569795.1 Puia sp.
TCACCCGGGTCACGAACTTTTTTATGAATTTAACAGCAATGAATCGGCTGACGCAAACAAGGTGTTGTTTCATGCATTAGGTGCATGGCGCATTGCCACTGCATTTCACGATGTGCTGTGGAACCCGCGGTTTGTTATGGCAGCCAGTCAGCTGCTCGGTGATAAGCCTTTGCGTTTTTGGCATGATCAGTTATTCTACAAGCCAGCAAAAAAAGGTGGTGTGGTTGCATGGCACCAGGATTATTCTTACTGGACACGCACAAAACCGCTTGCTCACCTCACATGTTGGTGCGGCCTGGATGATTCGACCCTTGCCAATGGATGTTTGCAATATGTCCCGGGCAGCCACCGCTGGGGCCTGCTGGATAAGCCCGAGCTTGCAGGAGATATGATGGGCATTATGGATTATCTTACACCACAACAACAGTCTCAATTTCACCCCGTACCTGTAGAGACCAAGGCCGGTGAAGCTATATTTCACCATCCCCTTGCACTGCATGGTTCTGGCGAAAACAAAAGCAATCAACCCAGAAGAGCTTTTGTTATCAACGTTTTTGAAGATGGCGTAAAATCCGATAGCAATGACACACTGTTAAATGGTGTGCCTGTCATTAAAAAGGGAGAAAAGATGCAGGGGCAATTTTTCCCTTTGCTTACCGAGGGGTTATTTTAAAAAAAATTCTTAGGAATGTATCGCAACTATCGGCACGTCGCTGTGATAGACCAGCTTTTTGGTGTGAGAGGTTTTGAATATATTGGAAAGGAAAGAATGTTCTTTTGGGAAAGTGATGATCATATCTATGTTTTTGTCTTTAGCGACCTGATTGATGGTATCCATAAAATCAAACAGGCGGATAAAAGAATATTCCGGGCTGAATTCTTTTAGCATATCATCCATTTTGGAGCGCTCCGCTTTGTATTCATCCGTTAGCTCAATATAATGCTCAGCATCAACATTTACAATATGCAGTGTGGGCTTAAATAAGTTAAGCAACCCTTTTACCTGTGCGACCGGGATGGTTCTTTCCACATCTTTAAAATCTGAAATCAGCATGATATTTTTTGCATCTTTGAATTGTGCATCTGGAGGCACAATCACCACAGGCACCGTTCTGCGGTTGACCAATCTCAGTGTATTGCTGCCCATGAAAATCTGACCCAGTCGCGTAGCTCCAGTAATACCCATCACGATGAGCTGAACGCCATTGTGCCGAACGTAACGCTCCAGACTATCCACAAAATGATCGTCTTTTTCGACCACAATAGAAATCTTCGCATCTGTGATTCTGGCAAGTTCTTTTTTCATAATTTGTAAAGCAAATTCCATGATGGATTTCCTGGCTGTGTCATCGCTTTGAAGCGGCGATCCGTCGGAACCGGCTTCAATGGTTCCAAATACGTTATACACTATCAGCTCCGCTTCCCGGATACCTTTGCTCAAGTAAGCAGCAAACTTTGCAGCATTTGCCGCAGTTTCTGAAAAATCTACCGGGACGATAATTTTGTTCATAGACAAGCAGTTGATTATATTAATAAAATATTCAGCTATAAAGTTATGATTTGTCTTCAAACAAAGGCAATAAGTGTTGCATAGCAATCCACTGGTGGGTCTGGGCGAGCTGTTCTCGGGTTTTTGTAGCGCTGCTCCATTATGAAACATTGTTCACCAAGGGTTGGTTGTCACTGATCAAATACTACCTCGCTAAATAGGCATCTTAAGATGGGTAGCAAGTATAGTTGCAAAGGATGTCCTGCACAGGCCGGTACCTTATTTTAAGCTTCTTTTAATTAAACCAGAAGCTAAATAGCCAGTCTTTATATAGTGTCGTTTTTAGCAAACTTTTTATCAATATTAAAAACAAAAAAAAATGAAAACGCTATTAACTTTGTCATCGTTGATTTCTATTGCCATCTCGGGGATTGTGAGCCTGCGTCTGTTTGAGCATGCACGCTATGATGCTTCTGCTTTGCTCACAATTACAAGTTTTTTGACGATCAATTTATTGGTAATGATCCTCGGTAGCAAGAAAATAAACATTCAATAAGCATCTTATGCAAAAAAGACCTATCAAAAAGGCACAAGCAGCAGATAACATTCATGCCTATCCTGTTTGTGCTCTTTTTTCTCTTCAGACCAAGGGCAATAACGCGGAAATATTTCAGATTCCTGCTCCCTTTTGAAATAAATGTAATATATCCATCGTTTAGTTAGTGAATAAACCAGGTTCGTGAATATACGAATGCAGAATATGGTAAAACTACCTTGCTCGGCATGTTATATTTTGTAGTTTTATACTGCATTCAGTAATCCAATTCCTTATTTAAAACTAAAACCATGGAAACCATTGTTGATATTCTCCAGGTGTTGCAACTTAATGTTATGGAAGTTTTTGCAATATCCGTTGCATTTCTCGTGATCGGGTATTGGCGCGGAAACCACAGATCACGCAAACTTCAAATGAGGATTTACAAACTAGAAAACGACATTTTAGAGCTACATGCCGAAATGCTCTACCCAAAAGAACAAACGCCGGTTATAGAAATCGGAAATTCCTCAGACATAAAGAAAAGTTTAGCGAAATAATTTTACTTGCCTTTAGACTTTATTTTCATAAACCAGCAGGGATATCCATGATTCCTGCATTTTTTATTTTGTCCAAACATACTACCAGGCTTTCGCTCCATGGTTTAATAGCAATGGAATATACTAAGCTGATCTTTGTTTTGTCAAGCAATGAATAGCTCGGACGTTTTGCGGGCGTTGGATACGCTGCGGTGGCAATGGGGTTTACTTTGCAATTGCTTCCAATTTTCTGTTTAATTGCAATAGCAAAATCGTACCAGCTGAGCGAGCCTTCGTTGCTATAATTATAAATTCCGGGAATGAACTTTTTGTTACTTGCAATATGCAAAATCGCATCGGCAAGATCAGCAGCGTAAGTTGGTGAACCAATCTGATCGCTCACCACATTAATGGACTGCCTTTCACCCATTAGCCTGATCATCGTTTTTACAAAATTGCTGCCGAATTCAGAATAAACCCAGGAAGTGCGGATAATGAGGGATTCATTGTTTTGGTCGACAGCAAGTTCCTCGCCCAACAATTTAGAGGCTCCATAAATGTTTATAGGATTTGTTACGTCCTGTTCCTTCAAAGGGACGGAAGAATTTCCATCAAAAACATAGTCAGTAGAAATGTGAATGAATCTGCAATCCAGTTGCCTGCAGGCCGCAGCAAGTGAGCCGACTGACTGAGCATTGATGAGGTAGGCAATTTCTTTTTCGGTTTCTGCTTTGTCCACAGCGGTATATGCTGCACAGTTAATACAAAATGACGGATGGGTGCTCTCTAAAAAGTGTTGCACCTTTTCAAAATCATTTATTGGCAGTTCATGGTGTGAAAGGAAAGCGAAATCGAACGCGGGGTATTTTGAAGATGATGCGCTAAGCTCTCTTCCAAGTTGGCCGCTTGCGCCAGTTACCAGTATAAGGGGTTTACGCATGAACAGAAATTATCCTTCGAATTGAAAATTATTGATGCATTTTTCAAAAAAGGGCAATTGAAGGTCTTTAGGGGAGCAACTAATTTTCTCCGCAGGCACCACCCAATCTATGCCGAGGAAAGCATCCTTATAATTGATTCCAGCCTCACTATCCTTGTTATAAAATGCATCGCATTTGTACATCACGTCAGCAGTTGGGCTTAACACAACAAAGCCATGCGCAAACCCTTTGGGAACTAACAATTGCTTTTTGTTTTCACCGGACAATTCAATGCTGTAAGATTTTGCAAATGTTGGCGATTGTTTGCGGATATCAACCACAACATCTAAAACGCTTCCTGTCAATACCCTTACCAATTTCGTTTGCCCATAGGGCACCAGCTGGTAATGCAGGCCGCGCAGTACACCATAGTTCGAATGTGACTGGTTATCCTGAACAAATTTGATTTCGACACCATTTTTTTGAAAAACCCTTTCATTATAAGATTCAAAAAAATAGCCACGGTCATCGCTAAGTACATTTGGCTCAAACACTAATAATCCGGGAAAACCTGTAGCATTAAAAGACATTAATAATAAATTATCTGAATTAAATGATAAACTGTGCTTACCGCTTTAGATATTGCTGGTCATAATATTTCTGATAATCCCCTGAGGTCACATGCTTGACCCACTGCTGATTATTTAAGTACCAGTCAACGGTTTTGGTAAGGCCTTCTTCAAACTGCAAAGATGGTCTCCAGCCAAGATCTTTATTCAACTTTGCCGCATCAATAGCATATCTCTGATCATGGCCAGGCCTGTCCTTTACAAAAGTGATCAATTTTGCGGACTCACCGGGTGGTCTTCCTAATTTTTTGTCCATGATGGTACAAAGCAAATGCACGATGTCAATATTTTTCCATTCATTAAAACCTCCTATATTATATCTATCGCCTATTTTGCCTTTATGATAAATGGTATCAATGGCTCTTGCATGATCTTCTACCCAAAGCCAGTCGCGGACATTTTCTCCCTTTCCATATACCGGTAACGGGCTGTTGTTTTTGATGTTGTTGATCATTAAGGGAATTAATTTTTCCGGAAAATGGTGAGAGCCATAGTTGTTAGAGCAATTAGACATTACAACAGGCAATCCGTAAGTGTGGTGATAGGCCATCACGAAATGATCTGAAGAAGCCTTGGATGCTGAATATGGAGAGCGCGGATCATATGGTGTTTCCTCCGTGAAGAACCCTTGTTTGCCGAGTGAACCATACACCTCATCGGTAGAAACATGGTAAAATAATTTGTCTTCCCAATTATCTTTCCAATGTTTCAGGCAAACATTCAACAAGCAAGCCGTGCCTAGCACATTGGTTTTAACAAAAGCGAGTGGGTCAATGATAGAACGATCAACATGGCTCTCGGCGGCAAGATGAATGACTCCATCAAATTTATATTGCTCAAAAAGTTGGCTGATCCGTTTTTCATCCATAATATCCGCCCGCTCAAATTTGTAATTTTCACTATTCTCAATATCCCGCAGATTTTCTAAGTTGCCTGCATAGGTCAGCGCATCAAGGTTCACAACGAAATATTCCGGATGATTTTTTACAAACAACCTGACCACATGCGATCCAATAAAACCAGCACCACCGGTGATCATTATGTTTTTTGAGTGTTCAGACATTATAAGCTCCAGTATTTTCTGTTAACGATTTTGTTTCTGTAAATGCCTTTGAGATCCGCAATCAAGGCATGTTCTTTTGTGATAGACTTAAAATACGAATCCCCCAGGTCTTTATAGGCCATGTGCGGCACAGTTATTATTACCGCATCGTAATCATCATCGGGCTGGGTTTTTAAATGCAGGCCATACTCTGCATGCACTTCCTCTTCCACTGCATAAGGATCTTCTACGTCTACTTTTATATTGAATGCAAGCAATTCTTTAACAGTATCAACAATTTTGGAGTTGCGTATGTCACTTACATTCTCTTTAAAAGTTACACCTTTCACCAAAACTTTCGGTTCGTTGGAATTCCTAAGAACATGGGTGACGATTTTTCTGGCGACATACTTTGCCATATCATCATTGATATAACGGGAGGATGAAATCACTTTGGATTCATATCCTAAAGCAGCGGCTTTGTGCGTGAGGTAATAGGGATCGACGCCGATACAATGACCGCCAACCAGCCCGGGCTGAAATTTCAGAAAATTCCATTTAGTGGATGCTGCTTCGATCACTTCATAGGTATTGATGCCCACACGGTCAAAGATCATGGACAGCTCATTCATGAGCGCAATGTTCAGATCGCGCTGTGTGTTCTCCACAATCTTGGTAGCTTCTGCTACTTTTATTGAGGAGGCTCTATGTACACCAGCATCTACAACCAATTCATAGGTACTTGCAATGTTTTGCAGCGATTCCGGGTCACAACCGGAAACAACTTTTACTACTGTTTTCAGCGTATTTTTTTTATCACCCGGGTTAATGCGCTCCGGGGAATAGCCCAATTTAAAATCCTGGGTTCCGGTCAGCCCCGAAAACTTTTCAAGCACAGGAAGACAATCTTCTTCCGTGCAGCCAGGATACGTTGTTGATTCGTACACAACATAGTCCCCCTTTTTCAACGCCTTTCCTACTGTCCGAGATGCCTCAATTAAAGGCCCCAGGTCCGGTACATTGTATTTGTTTACCGGAGTTGGCACGGCCACTATAAAGAAGCCTGCCTGTTTCAACTGATCAGGATCATCAGTAAAAATGATATCGCTGTGCTTGAATTCTTCCCGACTTACCTCTTTGCTTGGATCAAGATGATTCCGCATCATCTCAATGCGCTTGGTATTGATATCAAACCCAATCACTGAAATTTTTTTTGCAAATTCCAATGCAACGGGCAACCCAATATAACCAAGTCCAATAACGGCAAGCTTTACTTTTTTATCTACTAATTTTTGATACATCGTTTTGAAAAAATGTAGCGCAGAAATCCGCGCAAATTATTTGTTGCTTATAAATTCTTTGGGCAGCTTATGCCATTGTTCTGCAGGCAACGATTTAAAATATTCATAAGTAATCTTCAAACCTTCCCGGCGTGTTATTTTAGGCTCCCAGCCTAGTATCTCTTTAGCTCTGCTGATATCCGGTTGCCTTTGTTTTGGGTCATCTACAGGCAAAGGTTTATACACAATTTTCTGAGCAGTCCCTGTTAAAGCGATAATCTCTTCTGCAAAATCTTTTAAGGAAATCTCATCTGGATTGCCCACATTGACTGGCAAATGATAACCGCTCATCAACAACCGGTAAATTCCTTCAACCAGATCATCCACATAGCAGAAAGAACGCGTTTGGCTTCCATCGCCGAAAACCGTTAAGTCTTCTCCACGCAAAGCTTGGCCAATAAACGCGGGCAATGCACGCCCATCATTCAACCGCATACGCGGGCCATAGGTATTGAAGATTCTGACAATCCTTGTCTCAAGGGCGTGAAAATTGTGGTATGCCATCGTGATCGCTTCCTGAAAGCGTTTTGCTTCATCATATACACCTCGCGGGCCAACCGGATTCACGTTGCCCCAATACTGTTCATTCTGGGGATGCACTTGCGGATCGCCATAAATTTCGGAAGTGGATGCAACCAGGATCCGCGCTTTTTTTGCTTTGGCGAGACCCAGACAATTATGTGTTCCCAGAGATCCGACTTTTAAGGTTTGAATAGGGATCTTCAGGTAATCTATGGGGCTGGCAGGAGAAGCAAAATGAAGAATATATTTTATTTCGCCTGGGACGTGGATAAATTTGCTGACATCATGGTGATAAAATTCAAATTCTTTCAGTCTGAAAAAATGCTCAATATTTTGCAGATCGCCTGTAATCAGGTTGTCCATTCCAATAACATAAAATCCTTCATTTAAGAAACGCTCGCACAAGTGCGAACCTAAAAAACCCGCAGCACCGGTAATGAGTACACGTTCTTTGATCATGAGATTTTATTTGTTGTAATTTCCGTTACCAGGGATGGCTGTGGTTCTTCCAACACTTTCGTAATAAAACCCAAGCTCTTTGATAGCAGCAATATCAAACAAATTGCGGCCATCAAAAATGACTTTTGATTTGAGGTTCGTCACTATCTTCAGGAAATTCGGGGTGCGGAATTCATTCCATTCCGTTGCAATGATCAGCGCATCTGCACCTTTTAAGGCATCATA